>CALCBL010000610.1 GCA_937897495.1 uncultured Burkholderiales bacterium | reverse complement strand
AGCATCGGCAGCGCTAGCCAAAGATTGAGAGCTTATTGAGCGCTTATTGAGCGCTCAAAGTCTTCCACAATTGCGCCAATTCAATGGCCGTGGCATCTCCCTGGATACTGTCCCACATTGTGTTGGCTTCTGCTTTTTGCCCTAGCCTGAACAAGGCAATGCCTGCGTGCAATCGCGTTTCTGCTTCACGGCGCAAACCACCCATGGCCAAAGCCTTGCTGTAAAGCGTTTGTGACTGATCCCACTTTTGTTTGGCGGCATACACATCGGCCAAACTGGCCAAAGCATTGGCGTCCTTGGCCGACTTCTCCAAAGCAGGCAGCGCCTTCTCATCTTCATTCAAACGCAGTTGAATTTGTTGGCGCAGCTTTTGATGGTTGACGGCATCGCTGCCTTTGCCCATGAGGCCCGTTGCATAAGCCTGCTCGAGCACCCGCGATGCTTCAGCAGGCAAGCCCGCTTTGAGTGCCAAGTTGGCCATGTCCACATACTCATAGGCATCTTCCATGTTGCCCGTTTGCTCTAACAACCTGTACAGATCCAGATCTAATCGCGCATTGAAATTGGCTTGGCGTGCCACACGTGGAATCATCTCGGCCCAGTAGGCCTTAGAAGGGTAATTTTGAAGCAAGCGTTTGAGCGTGCTGTTGTAGCCCGCGTCGTCTTTCAATTGGCGCTGACTGACCGCCAACATGCGCAGTTCGCTCTCGGGCGTTTTCTCTTTAGCCGCTTCGTCTAGGCGCATTTTTTCTTTCATTTCTTGCACCACTTCGTCATGGCGCTTCAAAACGGAAAGGGTTTGAATGAGGACTGGCCGAACAGACGGGTTGCTGCCTTCTAGCTTCAAATAAATTCGGGCCCAATCGACAAGTTTGGGGAAGTCTTGCGCCTGCTGGCTGGCGTTGAGCAGCGACTCAATGAGCGGGCGTTTTTGCGCAGCAGGTGTGTTTTCTGGCATTTCTTGAATCAGGTTTTCCAAGGTGCTGGCTGCCAAGGGGAAGTTTTTGGCCTGGAGGGCCGCGACCGCCAATGTGCGCTGTATGAGCGGCTTTTCAACCGCCGTGATGCCAGGCATGGCCAAAGTTTGCTGTGACAGTGCCAGTGCGCTGTCTAGCTGTCCCGCCTTCAGGGCGTCTTGCGCTGCCTGCAATGATTTGGCCACCTCGGGGCGTATAGGGGTTTGTGCTAGTGAGGGCGCAGAGATACCCAAACAGAACGCGAAGCCAGCTAGGGTCAACCGGGAAATGGGCTTCAGAGCGCTTAAACGCCGGGGTGATTTTTTGAAGAAAGCAATGATATTCATCATAAAGAGCATTGAAATAAGCTCGGTTACTATATCTCTCAAATTAGCCTCTGTTATCTCATTACAATTGCGTCCAATTGACTTCTGACTTAACAACATGATGTTCAAGCCCGCCTTTGAGCGGCTTGGTCACAGAAAGAGTATTGACGACATGATAGATTACGCCAGCCGGCAGCGAGCATCCCGAAAACATGTGATCGGGTTGACTGCGGTGGTTGTGTTGCACGGGCTGCTGTTTTGGGCCATCAATTCCGGACTTGCGCGCAAGTTTGTGAAGGTCATCAAAGGACCGGTAGAAGCCGTTCTTTTGGAAGAAACCAAGCCGGATATTCCGCCTCCGCCAAGATCGGAAGAGCGTC
>CALCBL010000609.1 GCA_937897495.1 uncultured Burkholderiales bacterium | reverse complement strand
TGTTGGGCGGCATTGGGTTGCTTGTTTTGCTGTCCGCACAACTGGCTTGGAAGCCGTCATCGCAGCGCCAGACCATTGGCAAACTCCACCGCCAACTTATTTGGGCTGCTGCTGCTTTCCTCACACTTCAAATTGCTTTTGGCGCCTGGGTCAGCACCAATTACGCCGTGCTGGCATGCACTGGCTTTCCAGATTGCAATGGCCAGTGGTGGCCAGCTTGGAACTTCCAAGGTTTTGAAATTTGGCGCGGCTTAGGCATGGACTCTAAGGGACAATACTTGCCCATGGAAGCCTTGGTTTCAATTCACTTTGTGCACAGGCTCATGGCGCTGTTCGTGTTTACTTTTGCTGCCATCATGTTGTGGCAGTTTAAAAAAGCCAACATCCTGCCTGGCCTCACGCGCGTTCTATTTGCTTTGTTAACGCTTCAATTGATCACTGGCTTGTCCAACGTCGTGTTAGATTGGCCCTTGCTAGCAGCTGTTGCGCACACCGGCGGCGCGGGTGCTCTCATGATGACCCTCACCTACATGTTGAGCCGAAGCAAAATTCAAAGATGATCAAGAATACTTTTTTTAGAAGGCCTGCTGTATGAGCACCGCTGCCGAATTGCAAGCTGGCTCACCCTGGCGTCAGTACTACGCGCTCATGAAGCCGCGGGTGGTGCAACTGATTGTGTTTTGCGCTCTTATTGGCATGGTCTTGGCTGTGCCGGGTGTGCCCACATGGAAAGAAGTGCAGTTGGGCTTCATTGCTTGTGTGGGTATTTGGTTGGTAGCAGGCGCTGCTGCTGCTTTCAATTGCTTGGTTGAAAAGACCATTGATGCTCAAATGAAACGCACGTCTTGGCGTCCCACGGCCAAGGGTCAATTGAGCGACATGCAAGCCCTGTTGTTTTCTGCTGTGCTGTGCAGCATAGGCTCGGTCATTTTGTATTTTGCAGTCAACCCGCTCACCATGTGGCTCACCTTTGCCACCTTTGTGGGCTACGCCATCATTTACACCGTGATCTTGAAGCCACTGACGCCGCAAAATATTGTGATTGGTGGCGCATCAGGCGCCATGCCACCCGTGCTGGGATGGGCCGCCATGACCAACGATGTGGGCCCTGAAGCGCTCATTCTTTTCTTGATTATTTTCTTGTGGACGCCACCGCATTTTTGGGCGCTGGCTTTGTACCGTGTAGAAGACTATCGCAAGTCGGGCTTGCCCATGTTGCCAGTGACTCACGGCAATGAATTTACGCGTCTTCAAGTTTTGCTTTACACCATTGTGCTCATGGCCTCGTGCCTCATGCCCTTTGCTTATGGCATGAGTTCTTGGTTGTACCTTGCTGCGGCTGTGATTTTGAGCGTCATGTTCATTGGCTATGCCTGGGCCTTGTGGCGCAATTACTCTGATGAATTGGCGCGCAAGACCTTCAAATTTTCACTCATTCATTTGAGTGTGTTGTTTGCAGCCTTGTTGGTCGATCACTATTTGTTTTAATGCGAGCGAAAATTCTCATGTTCAACAGCACACGTTTCTCTGCCTCTTGGTTTAGGTTATTTGGCGCCTGTGCTTTGGCCATATCTTTGGTGGGGCTGAGTGCTTGTTCAGAACCCAAACCCGCATTCAAAGCCGTTGACATCACCGGTGCCGATTACGCCAAAGAGTTGAACC
>CALCBL010000608.1 GCA_937897495.1 uncultured Burkholderiales bacterium | reverse complement strand
AGAGGCTGCTTTGGCTGCGATGGTGGAAGGGGCGCTGGTCGACTTTGACACAGCCATGCGCATTGAGAGCCGCTATCTGGCAGGCCTGATGACCAGTGGTATTGCGCGCAACATGATCAATACTGTCTTTTTCAACATGAACAGCATTAAAAGCGGCCATAGTCGTCCTGCGGGTGTACCTCGCTATCGACCCCAGAAGGTTGGCATTTTAGGCGCGGGCTTGATGGGATCTGGCATTGCATACAGCCAAGCCAGTCGGGGTATTGCGTCTGTTCTGAAAGATGTAACGATTGAAAAAGCTGAAAATGGCAAAGCCTACAGTGCGGCACTCTCGCAAAAGTTAGTGGAAAAAGGTGGTATCACGGCAGACCAACAAGCAACTTTGTTGAACTTGATACACGCCACAGACAATACGCAAGACTTGAAAGGATGCGATCTCATCATTGAAGCAGTCTTCGAACAGCGTGATCTCAAATCTATGGTTACCAAAGAAGCGCAAACCATGCTGGCTGAGGGTGGGTTTTTTGCAAGCAACACATCGACCTTGCCCATTAGCGGGTTAGCCACTGCCAGCAATCATCCTGAGAAATTTATTGGCATTCATTTCTTCAGCCCTGTAGAAAAGATGAAGTTGGTTGAGATTATTCGGGGTGAAAAAACCGATGATGAAACCATTGCACGCGCTTACGATTATGTTCAGGCATTGGGTAAGCTGCCCATTGTCGTGAATGACTCACGAGGTTTTTATACCAGTCGAACCTTTGCCACTTTCGTCATGGAAGGTGCTGCCATGTTAGGCGAGGGCATTCCAGCGCCAGTCATTGAAAATCTGGCCATGCAAGTTGGCATGCCCGTTGGTCCATTGGCCGTGATCGATGAAACTGCGCTGACTTTGTCGGTTCATGTTTTAGAACAAACTCGCGAAGATTTCAAGAAAGAAGGGCGTTCTTATGCTGAAAGCCCAGGAGAATTATTGGTCGAAAGAATGGTCAAAGAATTCAAGCGAGGTGGGCGAGCATCGGGTGGCGGCTTCTACGAGTACCCAGCCGGACAAAAAAAGATGCTGTGGCCTGAATTGAAAAAAATATTTGAAAAGAGCCATGTCACATTTGATCTGCAGGATATTAAAGACCGAATTCTTTTTAGACAAGCGATTGAAACTGCTAGGTGTTTAGACGAAGGTGTTCTGACATCCGTACACGAAGGCAACGTCGGCTCTATTTTCGGCATCGGCTACCCAGCTTGGACGGGTGGTGCTTTGCAATTCATTTACAGCATGGGAGTTCCAAATTTTGCTAAGCGAAGTCAAGTACTCGCCGCTCAATTTGGTGATGGGTTCAATGTCTCTAAACGGGTATTGGAAACTCTTGAGAAATACAAACCGATCTACTAGTTCAAACACCCATGGAGTGCCCTCGATGAAATCTAGCGCAGATGTAAGCAGCACCATGATGAAGGTGGACTTGTCCATCAATCATTTCTTGGACCGAGCGGGCACTTTGTTCCCTACAAACGAAATCGTTTCGAGACTGCCTGATAAATCTCTCGTCAAGCATACCTACGCACAGTTTTATGACCGCACACGAAGCTTGGCCCAAGGCTTGAAAGATTTGGGTCTGAAAAAAGGCGATCGGGTGGCCACCTTGTGTTGGAACCACCATGCGCATTTGGAATGTTACTTTGGCATTCCTGCGGCTGGCGGTGTCATGCACACTTTGAATTTGCGTCTTTCTCCCGACGAAATTGCTTGGATTGCAAACGATGCTAAAGACCGTTTTTTGATCATCGATGACATTTTGCTGCCGCTCTATCGCCAAATTGAGCACAAGTACAACTTTGAGAAAGTCATCGTGTTTCCCTTTTCTGGCGCCGATGTGCCTGCAGAGTTCATGAATTATGAACAGTGGTTGGCCGGCACGGATGGCAGCCATTTTGAATACGCCGCACACTCGGAAGACGATCCGGTTTCCATGTGCTACACCTCTGGCACCACAGGTCGCCCTAAAGGGGTGGTCTACTCGCACCGTTCCACGGTGCTGCACACGCTTGTCGCATCCTTGGGTGATTTTTGGTCTTTGCGCGGCACCGATGTGGTTTTACCTGTCACGCCCATGTTCCATGCTAACAGCTGGGGCATCCCCTATGGTGCGGTCATGATGGGCGTCAAAATGGTTTTTCCAGGTCCGCACCTGCACCCAGACGACTTGTTAGACCTGATGCAACTGGAGCCGCCTACTTTGTCATTGGGCGTGCCCACTATCTGGATGGGTTTGATTCAGGCTTACGAAGCGGCTTTGACCCAACAACCGGGCCGCTGGATGCTACCGGCTGGCATGCGCAGCTTGGTGGGAGGTGCAGCAGTTCCCGAAGCCCTTATACGCGAATTTGACAAACATGGCATCTGGATTTTGCAGGGTTGGGGCATGACCGAAACTTCA
>CALCBL010000607.1 GCA_937897495.1 uncultured Burkholderiales bacterium | reverse complement strand
CATTTGTCGCTTTTAATCGTCATCTCTTTGTCTTTCCAACATTCTTTGAGGCAAGCCAACATTGTAAAGTGCCAACTGGGAAGGTCAGAACAATTCAAGGCTTGTATGCCCCCAAACAGTGCAATTCAGGGCAGTCTGGGCTAAACTTTGCTTTATGCATCCTTTAGAAGAAAAGCCATGAAAAGACGCACCCTGCTTCAAGCCAGCCCTATGTTGTTGGGTCTTTCAGGGCTTAGCCAAGCCCAGTCAGCCTATCCCAGTAAACCGATTCGGTATATCGTGCCGGTCTCTGCGGGTGGTGGATCCGACATGGTCGGACGAGCTCTGTGCGAGCGATGGGCCAAGGTTCTGGGCCAGTCTGTGGTGGTCGACAACATTGGCGGCGGCGGCGGCGTGATCGCTTCGCAAAACACCGCCCGAGCACCCGCTGACGGCTACACCCTCATGCAAGGCTATGTGGCCACCCATGGCACGGCGCCCGCCACGCGCAAACTACCTTACGACGCAGAAAAAGATTTCACGCCCATCGGCATGATTGGCTCGACCCCCAATGTGCTGTGCATCAACACCAGTTTGCCACCGCAAAACTTCAAGGCCTTTTTGGACTACGTGAAGCAAAACCCTGGCCGCTTGTCTTATGGCTCTGCAGGCGCAGGGTCCTTAACCCATCTGGCGGCAGAGTTGTTCAAATTGCAAACCAACAGCTTTATGGTGCACATTCCCTATCGAGGCATTGCACCCGCCATCACTGACCTCATTGGTGGTCAAACACAATTGATGTTCCCTGGCTTGGCAGCCGCATTGCCGCATATTCGCAGTGGCCGCATCCGCGCATTGGCAGTGACAGGCACCAAGCGTCACCCGCAAGTGAAGGACATCCCCACCTTAGAAGAGATGGGCCTGAAGGGCTTTGATGCTCAACAGTGGTACGGCGTTGTAGGCCCTGCCAACATGCCGGCCGCCATTGTCAAAACACTGAACGACACCATGCTGACTGTTTTGGCTCAGCCCGATTTCAAAGAAAAATTAAGCTCTGAAGCCGTTGAACTGATGCCCATGAAGCCAGCAGAATTTGCAGCCTACATGAAGGCCGACTTGGCCCGCTGGACCCAACTGGCTAAGACTCGAAATATTCAGCTAGATGGCTAGCATGGCATCACACTGAAAAAAGCCTGCCTTGAAACGCAGGCTTTTTTTCAGTCAATTCACATCAAGGATTGATTTTTCCCATCACACCCGCCACACCGTAGTTCATGTTCAAAATTTGAACATCGCTGAGTTTCTGCCCAGCTGCCACAATGGCTTTGCCTTCGTTGTCGACAATGGGCCCTTGAAATGGGTGGCGTTTGCCCTGCACGATGTCTTGTTGTAACTTCACAATTTCGTCGCGCACTTTGGCAGGTAACTTAGGGCCAAAATCGCCAACGCGAATCATGCCTTCTTTTAAACCGCCCCAGACATTGCCTGTGCGCCACTGCCCTTTTTGCACAGCAAGTACGCGCTGTGTGTAATAGGCACCCCACTCGTGCGTGACCGCCATCAATTGCGCGTCAGGCGCCACTTTGCGCATGTCAGAGTGATAGGCAATGGCCATCTTGCCTCGTTCTTGCGCCGCCACCATCACCGCATTGGAGGCGGTGTGAAATGTGATCACATCCACCGATTGATTGAACAACGCAAATGCCGCGTCGCGCTCCTTGGCCGGATCAAACCATGAGTTCAGCCAAATCACTTTCACTTGGGCTTGAGGGTTCACAGAACGCATGCCTAACGTGAACGCATTCAAGCCTTGCAGCACTTCAGGAATGGGAAACCCCGCCACATAACCAGCCACATTCGATTGCGTCATGCGTCCTGCTGCGACACCTGCCAAATAACGGCCCTCGTAATAGCGCGCATTGGCCACAGACACATTCACATCGGTTTTGTAACCCGTGATCGATTCAAACTTCACATTGGGAAACTCTTTGGCCACTTTGAGCGTGGGTTCCATGTAACCAAAGCTGGTGGTGAAAATCACATCGTGGCCCTGTTGCGCCAAATCGCGCACCACACGCTCTGAGTCAGCGCCTTCGGCCACGTTGTCTACAACGGTGGTTTTAACGGCATTGCCTAGGGCCTTTTCAACAGCTTTACGGCCTTGATCGTGCTGGTGCGTCCAGCCCGCGTCGAACACAGGCGTGACATACACGAAAGCGGCTTTGACCGGGCTTTTTGAAGCTGGCGGCGAAGGCTCTGTGGCAAGGGATGAAATGGGCGAAAAAAAGCAGGCGACCGCGAAAGCGGCTGCGAGGTTTTTGTACATGGTAGTCCTCTACATGGCGCCGGTTGAACAAAAATAAATACCCGCCGGCGCGCAGGTATTCTGGGCGTATTCTAAAGCAGGTGTATAAAGTTTCTTTTTCGTTCATTTAAAGAAGTGCCCTCTCATGCGTTCAAGCTCCATTTCTCGTTGGATTCAAATTGCCATGGTTTCAGCCAGCTGCTTGCTGCCTTTTGCCGCATGGTCGCAAGGCACAGCTTCAGCTTTAAAAGCAGTCGCTCAAGTTGAGGGCATCAGTGAATTCCGACTGAGCAATGGTTTGCGCGTGTTGTTGGCGCCCGATGCGTCCAAGCCCACCACCACTGTGAACATCACTTATTTGGTGGGCAGTCGCCATGAAAATTATGGCGAGACCGGCATGGCGCATTTGCTAGAGCACATGGTGTTTAAAGGCACAAAGACAAGCGGCAATGTCTTTGAAGAGTTGGGCAAGCGCGGCATGCAATTCAATGGCACCACCTTCTACGATCGAACCAATTACTACGAAACCTTTCCTGCCAATCCTGACAACCTGAAATGGGCACTGGAGATGGAAGCCGATCGCATGGTCAACAGCCTCATTGCGCGCAAAGATTTAGAAACCGAGTTTTCAGTGGTTCGCAATGAGATGGAAAGCGGCGAAAACAACCCCCACATGATGCTCTGGCAGCGCATGGCCTCCACTGCTTTTGATTGGCACAACTATGGCAAGAGCACCATTGGCGCGCGCACCGATGTTGAAAACGTCAAAATTGAAAACCTTCAAAATTTTTACCGCAAGTACTACCAACCTGACAATGCCGTCTTGCTAGTTGCTGGCAAATTTGAGGCTGGCAGTACTCTATCGCTGATACAACAGGTGTTTGGCGCCATTCCTAAGCCCGTGCGTGTGCTTGAAACCACTTACACACAAGATCCTGCGCAAGATGGGATGCGCGAAGTCAATGTAAAACGAACTGGTGATGTTCAGCTGACTGCGGTGCTGTATCACACAGCAGCGGGCAGCCACGTTGACTCAGCTGCCATGGCAGCTTTGAGTGAAGTCTTGGGCGGCACACCCAACGGCAGGCTGCACAAGAACATGGTTGAGAAAAAATTGGCTGTCAATGTCAGTCCTTGGAATTTTGACTTGGCTGAGCGAGGCTATGTGGTTTTTTGGGCCGAGCTGAACAAAACACAAAACCTAGCAGAAGCTCGCAAAGTTTTGCTTGAAGAATTAGAGGGTTTGCAAAAGAAGCCTGTTACCGAGGAAGAACTCAAACGCGCCAAGGCCAGCCTGTTAAGCGACATCGACAAGACCATCAATGACCCCCAAAAATTAGCGGTGCAATTATCAGAATCCATTGCCAATGGCGACTGGCGCTTGTTCTTTTTGCAACGCGATCGCATTGAGAATCTCAAATTGGCCGACTTGCAATCTGTGGCAGCCAATTACTTCAAAGAAAGCAATCGCACTTTGGGGCAATTCATTCCCACCGCCACACCTGACCGCAGCAAACTGCCTGACGCTGTAGATGTGGCCAAACTGGTGGCCGACTACAAAGGCAAGGCAGCTGCCAGTGAAGGCGAAGTGTTTGACATCAGCCCTGCCAACATCGAAAAGCGCACTCAACGTTTGGCTTTGGCCAGCGGCATGAAGCTCATCTTGACACCCAAGAAAACGCGTGGCGAAACTTTGAGTGGCATCTTGACTTTGCGCTTCGGCGATGAAGCAAGCCTGTTTAACCAAGCCACCACCTCTAATCTCACGGCCAGTTTGCTCATGCGAGGTGCAGGAAATTTACAACGCGCTGAAATTTCAGCCAAATTGGACGAACTCAAAACCCAAATTGAAGTCAGTGGTGGCGGACAAACCGTCACGGTTCGATTTGATTCACTGCGAAAAAACTTGCCCGAAGTACTCAATTTGATTCGAGATATTTTGCGCAAGCCCATCTTGGCTGAAAAAGAATTTGAATTGTTGGTTCAAGAGGGAACTGCTGGCCTTGAAAGCCAACGCAGCGAACCCAATGCCATGGGCTCGCAAGCCATGGCGCTGGCACTGGACGTTTACAAGAAAGGTGACATTCGCGCTGCCCGCAGTTTGGACGAGTCCATTGCAGCGCTCAAAGCAGCCAAGCTTGAACAAGTCAAACAGTTTCACAGCAGCTATTACGGCGCCAGCCACAGCGAGTTCGCCTTGGTAGGCGACTTTGACAGCGACGCAGTCAAGTCGCAAATCACGCAACTCTTTGGTGACTGGA
>CALCBL010000606.1 GCA_937897495.1 uncultured Burkholderiales bacterium | reverse complement strand
GACAACGTGATCGACATCAATTACTACGCGGTCAAAAAAGCACGCGACTCTAATATGCGTCACCGCCCTGTGGGCCTGGGACTCATGGGCTTCCAAGATGCGCTCTATCAAAAGCGCGTGCCCTACGCCTCTCAAGAAGCTGTGGAATTTGCAGACACCTCCATGGAAGCCATCTGCTACTACGCTTACTGGGCGTCCACCGAGTTGGCCGCCGAGCGCGGCAAGTACTCTAGCTACCAAGGCTCTTTGTGGGACCAAGGCATCATGCCTTTGGACACCCTCGACATGCTCCAGAAAGAGCGCGGCGGCTATGTAGAAGTAGACCGCAGCAGCACCATGGACTGGGATGCTTTGCGCAAGAAGATTGCCAAAGACGGCATGCGCAACTCCAACTGCGTGGCCATTGCGCCTACCGCCACCATCTCCAACATCATTGGTGTCGATGCCTGTATTGAGCCATGCTTTGGCAACTTGTCCGTCAAGTCCAACTTGTCTGGCGAGTTCACCATCATCAACAGCTACCTGGTGCGCGACTTGAAGCGCCTGGGTCTGTGGGACGATGTCATGGTCATGGACTTGAAGCACTTCGACGGCTCATTGCGCCCCATCGATCGTGTACCGCAAGAAATCAAGTCTTTGTACGCCACCGCTTTTGAAGTAGAAACCACCTGGATTGTCGAAGCAGCCGCACGTCGCCAAAAGTGGATTGACCAAGCGCAGTCACTCAACATCTACATGTCAGGCGCATCTGGCAAGAAGCTTGACGACACTTACAAGCTGGCTTGGTTGCGCGGCCTCAAAACCACTTACTATCTGCGCACCATCAGCGCCACGCACGCCGAGAAATCGACCGTGTCTAACAACCAAATGAATGCGGTGTCGTCTGGCGCAGCATCAGGTGGTGCAACATCGAACGCATCAGGCGCTTCGCAGTTTTCTGCAGTGCCCGCCACCGATGTGAAATTCACCGCCATCGACGATGTGGGCTGCGAAGCTTGCCAATGATTTTTTAAATTTCCCAATTCAAAAAATCACCATTCAGAAATCACTGCAAAGATCATTGAAGCGAACTTCGAGAAGAAATGCAAAACAAGACGATGCAAAAGCACAACACTTCTTCGCGTGATTTCATTTCATTTCAAAACATTGCTTTGCATTTCGCCTACAAGCTTTCATAATTCACACATTGGAAATTTCTATGTTGTCCTGGAACGATTCATCTACACCTGCATTGCAACCTGCAATGCCAAGCTTCCCCCCAAGCGGCCCATCTGCCGACCGCCTTGCTGATCTGTCTTCTTTCAATTCTGCTTCTACTGCCAGTCCCATCATGAGTGCGGCCACGCCTGCGCCATCGGCACCCACAGGCGCCGCGCGCCGCGTGAACGCAGCTGACAAGCGCATCATCAACGGCCAAACCGACGTCAACCAGTTGGTGCCCTTCAAATACAAATGGGCCTGGGAAAAATACCTCGCCACTTGCGCCAACCACTGGATGCCGCAAGAAGTCAACATGACACGCGACATTGCACTCTGGAAAGACCCCAACGGTTTGACCGAAGACGAGCGCCGCTTGGTCAAGCGCAATTTGGGTTTCTTTGTCACAGCCGATTCTTTGGCTGCCAACAACATCACGCTGGGTACTTATCGCCACATCACAGCACCCGAGTGCCGTCAGTTCTTGTTGCGCCAAGCCTTTGAAGAAGCCATTCACACCCACGCCTACCAGTACATCACTGAGTCTTTGGGCCTGGACGAAAGCGAAATCTTCAACGCGTACAACGAAGTTCAGTCCATCCGCGACAAAGACGAGTTCCTGATTCCGTTCATTCACGCCATCATGGACCCGCACTTCAAAACGGGCACCCAAGAAACAGATCAGACGCTTTTAAAGTCGCTCATCGTGTTCGCTTGCCTCATGGAAGGCTTGTTCTTCTACGTGGGCTTTACCCAAATTCTGGCTTTGGGTCGTCAAAACAAAATGACCGGTGCTGCCGAGCAGTACCAGTACATCTTGCGCGACGAGTCCATGCACTGCAACTTTGGCATCGACTTGATCAACCAGATCAAACTCGAAAATCCCCAGTTGTGGACCGCAGAGTTCAAAGCCGAAATCAATGAGTTGTTCTTGAAAGCCGTTGAACTCGAATACCGTTATGCCGAAGACACCATGCCACGCGGCGTGCTCGGCCTCAACGCTTCCATGTTCAAAGGCTATTTGCGCTACATCGCCAACCGCCGTGCCACGCAAATTGGCTTGGAAGCCCTCTTCCCCAACGAAGAGAACCCCTTCCCATGGATGAGCGAAATGATTGACTTGAAGAAAGAACGCAATTTCTTCGAGACCCGCGTCATTGAATACCAGTCGGGCGGCGCCCTGTCTTGGGACTAAACCTTCAAACATGACGATTCTGTTTAAACCTCATGCCATGCCCGCACTCAGCGGCGCTGGGGTGAGGTTTTTCCCCATTCAAGGTGTTGAGATTCAATCTCAGCGCCTTGAATCGCTTTGCGGCTCCAACATTCGCAAAGTGTTTCCCTCTGTTGATTTTTCTAATTGATCAAGGAGAAAAAAATCATGGCAACTGCAAAAAAAGCGGCACCCAAAAAAGCCGCAGCTAAAAAATCGGCTCCAAAAAAAGCCGTTGTGAGAAAAGCGCCTGCTAAAAAAGCAGCCCCAAAGAAAGCCGCTCCTAAAAAAGCAGCTCCTAAAAAGGCCGTAGCTAAAAAAGCAGCTCCAAAAAAGGCAGCCCCAAAGAAAGCCGCTCCTAAAAAAGCAGCTCCTAAAAAAGCCGCCGCTAAAAAAGCAGCTCCTAAAAAAGCCGCTAAGAAAGCCGTAGCTAAGAAGGCTGCTAAAAAAGCTGCCCCTAAAAAAGCCGCTAAAAAGCCTGCCAAAAAAGCAGCGAAGAAAGCAGCGAAAGCACCCGCTGCCCCTGCTCCCGCTGCAACAGCGTTAAATCCTCAAGCTGCATGGCCGTTTCCTTCGGCCGCCAAGCCCTGATTTAATGTCAAAGCGCTAAGCGAAAGCAAAGCCCGATGCTGAAAAGCGTCGGGCTTTTTTAATGGCCAGCCCAATGGCTTAAGGGTAAAAAGTGAGTAAGCGATAACCCATGAAAGCCGCGTCTTCTTTCTTCAAACTCAAAAGAAGTTGCTGCTCAATGATTTCGCCGGGAGACACGACTGCGGGTGCACCCCAGTCAACTGGGTTCAATACCTTGCGCATCACGGGTGTATCTTGTGCATCTGTCAAGGTCAGTTCTATCCATGGCATTGCCACTGGCACAGAATCAGAATTTCTCAAATTAATTTGCAAAGCCCACCGAATTGGCTGAGCACCATAGGCCAAAATTTCCTGCGCTTGATCGGTAGGAATGGCGTCAACAGACGCATAGTCAATGACAACGGCATCGGTTTTTTGCAGTGGCCGAATTTGGCAACCCACAAGCTGGCATGCCTCAAGCAGTAGAGGTTTCAAACGCGGATGGTAGGTGGCCAGCGGGTCTTTGAACAAAAAAACAGTTTGAAGCACAAGGCCCAGCAGCCCCAACACTGCCCAAGTCACCAAGCCCCAAAAGCTCATGAGGTTTTAGGCGGAGGCGCCGCGTTGAGCCGTCATCAAAATCCAGCCATCTTCTCGATCGGCGACCGACAGCTTGATATGCGGCGCATAGGCCTGAATCAGCTCTTCTTCTTGGCGCTCTAATATACCTGCCAACACCAAATGACCCCCTGCTTGCACATGACTACACAGCAAAGGCGCCAACACTTTCAGGGGTGTGGCCAAAATATTGGCCAGCACCGTGTGGTAAGTGCCCTGCGCCAATTCGGGCAAGCCCGCATTCAAAGACACTTCGTTGGCTTGCGCGTTAAGTGCCGTTGAAGTGACAGCGGCTACATCGATGTCCACCGCGTCAATTTGCTCAGCCCCAAATTTGGCCGCGCCAATGGCCAAAATACCAGAACCACAGCCGTAGTCCAACACCCGCTGACCCTTCAGGTCATGCGTGGCAATAAAGCGCAAGCACATGCGCGTAGTGGGGTGGGTTCCGGTCCCAAACGCCAAACCAGGATCTAAACGAATGATTTCGCGCGCTTGAGAAGGCGGCTCGTGCCAGGTGGGCACAATCCAAAATTCTGGGGTAATTTCAACGGGTGCAAATTGGGATTGCGTCAAACGCACCCAGTCTTGATCGGGCACGGCCTCAACAGACATGACTTCACAGGCCTGAAAAAAATCTTGCGCTCCCAACAAGAGGGCGGCTTCGCGCGCTTCTGCTTCTTTGGCAAAAAGGGCCACTACTTTAGAGCGTTGCCAGCCTTCTTTAGGGGGCGGCATACCAGGCTCGCCAAACAAAGCTTGTTCGTGCTCTGTTTCTGCGTCTGCGTCTTCGACTGAAACACTTAAGGCATCCAAGGCTTCGAGGGCTTCACTCAAAACATCGACGCGGTCTTCAGGGCACAGCAAGTGAAGTTCAAACATGCTTAGCCTTTGCGGTGTCTCAGCCACTCTTCCAAGTAGTGAATGTTGGTGCCACCGTTGACAAACTTAGCATCGCGCAGAATTTCACGGTGCAAAGGAATGTTGGTGCTAATGCCTTCCACCACAGTCTCGGCCAACGCAGTTTGCATGCGTGCGATGGCTTGCTCGCGGGTGTCGCCATGGGCAATGATTTTGCCAATCATGGAGTCGTAATTGGGCGGTACAAAATAGTTGTTGTACACATGCGAGTCGACCCGAATGCCAGGGCCTCCGGGTGCATGCCACGTGGTAATGCGGCCGGGTGAGGGCGTGAACTTGAAGGGATCTTCGGCATTCACACGGCATTCGATGGCGTGGCCCCGAATTTGAATTTGACGCTGTGTGAAAGGCAACTTTTCGCCAGCGGCCACCATGATTTGTGTTTTGACAATGTCAATGCCCGTGACCCACTCGGTGACAGGATGCTCCACCTGAACGCGGGTGTTCATTTCAATGAAGTAAAACTCGCCGTTTTCGTACAAAAACTCAAAGGTACCGGCACCGCGGTAGTTGATTTTTTTGCAAGCCGCCACACAGCGCTCGCCAATTTTGTCGATCAGTTTGCGGGGAATGCCAGGCGCTGGCGCCTCTTCCAACACTTTTTGGTGACGCCGCTGCATGGAACAATCGCGCTCACCCAGGTAAACCGAATTCTTGTGCTTGTCCGCCAAGATTTGGATCTCGATGTGACGCGGATTTTGCAAATACTTTTCCATGTAGACCGCAGGGTTGCCAAATGCAGCTCCCGCCTCGGCCTTGGTCATTTGTACCGCATTGATAAGGGCCGCCTCGGTGTGCACCACCCGCATACCTCGGCCGCCGCCGCCGCCAGACGCCTTGATGATGACGGGGTAGCCAATGCTTTTGGCGGTTCGCCGAATGATGACGGGATCGTCAGGCAACTCGCCCTCGGAACCAGGCACACACGGCACGCCCGCTTTGATCATGGCCTGCTTGGCAGAAACCTTGTCGCCCATGATGCGAATGGACTCAGGCGTGGGGCCAATGAATTGAAAGCCGCTTTTTTCAACGCGCTCGGCAAAGTCTGCGTTTTCACTCAAAAAACCGTAGCCCGGGTGAATGGCTTCAGCATCGGTCACTTCGGCAGCCGAAATGATGGCTGGCATATTGAGGTAGCTGAGGCTGGAGGCTGCGGGGCCAATGCAAACAGCCTCTTCAGCCAACTTCACGTATTTGGCTTCGCGGTCAGCCTCTGAGTAAACCATGACCGCCTTGATGCCAAGCTCTCGGCATGCGCGCTGAATTCGCAAGGCAATTTCGCCACGGTTCGCGACCAGAATTTTCTTGAACATAAAAATCTCGGTGAATTATTCGATGATGTACAAGGCTTGACCGTATTCCACAGCCTGACCGTTTTCGCACAAGACCTGTTTCACAGTGCCCGATTTGTCAGATTCAATTTCGTTCAAAATCTTCATGGCTTCAATGATGCAAAGGGTGTCACCCTCTTTGACGGTGTCGCCCACCACGACAAAGGGGGCAGCACCTGGGCTAGAAGACCGGTAGAAAGTGCCCACCATAGGCGACTTGACAGTATGGCCAGCAGCGGCAACTTCGGCCGCAACGGCAGCGGCAGTGACCGCGGCAGCATCGGCAATTTCGGCGGCTGTAGGGGGCGCAACAGGCGCAGAAGGCAATGCTGGCGCAGCAGGTGCCATGACTTGATGGCTTAAAACAGGGGCACCAGAGGGTGAGGCGCCTTTGACAATTCGAACCTTGCCTTCTGCTTCAGTGATTTCTAATTCTGTGACGTTGGAGTCAGATACCAAGTCAATCAAGGTTTTCAGTTTGCGCAAATCCATGTTACCCCCTGTGTTTGCTAACGAAAGGGCTGAATCTACACTAAAAAAACCTCCAAATAGCTACATTGGCTCTCCAAAGCCATTTAAGTGACCAATTGAAGCCAAGCATTAAGGTCAGATTGCTCTAACTTGCCGGCTTTTTGCTTTAAAAGCCTGCCATTTGCTGCGAAAAGGACGCTATAAGGCAAAACACTTTGGGCATTGCCCAATGATTGGCCCAAAGCCGTACCAGTAAAACCAGCCAAGCCATTCGGAAATCGCAAGGGTTTCTGCGTCAAATAGCGGCGAACCATGCTGGGTTGATCTACAGCCAGACCAACAACTTGAAAGGATTTAGCTTGATTTGCAGCATAAAAGGCGTCAATTAAAGGAAGTTCTTCAATACAAGGGGGACACCATGTGGCCCAGAAATTAACCAAAAGAGGTTTACCGCGCAGGCTTTGAAAGCTCAAGGTACCCCCTTCTGGCTTTTCAAATTCTTGCAGCCAGAAGTTTTGAACGGCCTCGTCCATCACGCCTTGAGGCTGAAATTTCTGCCACGCGAAAAGGGCACCTGCCAAACCAGCAGACACCCCAACGCCCGCTAACAGCCAGTGCCGGCGCGGCATGCTTTTTTCACTGTCTTCTTGCTTCATACCAACCTCATGCCTCAATTAATCGTTTAACAGCTTCACCGTTGCCTCTGGGCGAGCGCCCTTGTCCGTCCGCTTTCAAGGCGCCTCGGACGTCGTCAAAATCATTGACCAACAGATGAACGCCAATTTCCTCGCCCAATTCCTCGCAAAAACTGTGAATGCTCAATGCTTCCACAGGTTCGCCATGCAAGCCATTCACCGAGCGGGCCTCAAATGCCACGCCTTTGTTGATGAGATCAATCTCGCACGACTTGGCATCGTCACAAAACAATTGCAAGTAAATATCTGACAAGCGCGTTGCGGTGCCATGCCAGACAGCTCCCCCCAAATAGGGCCTGAACTCGGCCAAGCGCGTCATCCACATCAAGGCATGCCGTCTGAGGGCCAACAGCTCTTCGGGCTGTGAGTCTGCGCAAAAAAGCTCGATGTACTCACGCACTTGCGCTTCAACTTGCTCGTTGTTGGGCATAGGCGTGCGGGGTGGCAAACCCAAGACCTTCAAGGCGCGCCGCTTGGCGGGGCCGTACTCCAAGCCCTCCTCTACCACCCACTGCGCTGCCGAAGCTGCAATTTCATCTGTCAAATCTGCCATGACGCCATTGTGCACCGCCTAAAATCCCCCTATGCATATACATATATTGGGCATTTGCGGAACTTTCATGGGCGGCTTGGCCGCCCTGGCCAGAGAAGCCGGTCACAAAGTGACGGGTTGCGACGCTGGCGTTTATCCGCCCATGAGCGATCAACTCAAGGCTTTGGGCATTGAGTTGATGGAGGGCTTTGGCGTTGAGCAAATGCAGCTCAAACCAGACCTGTACGTCATCGGCAATGTGGTCAGCCGAAGTCGGCTGCCTTCTGGCGAACCTAAATTTCCCTTGATGGAAGCCATTTTGGAATCGGGTGCCCCCTACACCAGTGGCCCGCAATGGTTGTCAGAGCATGTGCTGCAAGGACGGCATGTATTGGCTGTCGCAGGCACGCATGGCAAAACGTCTACGACCTCTATGCTGGCCTGGATACTGGAAGCTGCCGGACTTGAACCCGGCTTTTTAGTGGGCGGTGTGCCTTTGAATTTCGGTGTTTCGGCGCGCTTAGGGAAAGTGGCAGCAGGCCACGCACGCAATTACTTTGTGATTGAAGCCGACGAATACGACACCGCCTTCTTCGACAAGCGCAGCAAGTTCGTGCATTACCGCCCCCGCACCGCCGTCTTGAACAATTTGGAATTTGACCACGCCGATATTTTTGACGACCTGCCAGCCATTGAGCGCCAATTTCATCACTTGGTTCGCACAGTGCCAGGCCTTGGCCGCTTGGTGGTCAACGGTTTAGAAGAAAGCTTAACGCGCGTCTTGGCGCAAGGTTGCTGGAGTGAAGTGCGCAGTTTTGGTGCTGCAGTTTCAGACTTCTCAGCAGTGGGCGAGCCCCACAACTTTGAAGTGCTTCGTCACGGTCAAAAACTTGCAGAAGTGAAATGGGATTTAGGCGGCGTGCACAACCAGCTCAACGCCTTGGCCGCCATTGCGGCGGCCGAGCATGTGGGTGTTGAAGTCAGCGTGGCAGCCCTAGCACTTGCAAGCTTTCAAAACGTGAAGCGCCGAATGGAAGTGCGCGGCAGTGTGGCAGGCATCACGGTTTATGACGATTTTGCACACCACCCCACAGCCATTCGCACCACGCTTGATGGCCTTAGAAGGCAAATTGGAAAAGGCCAGCGCATCTTGGCCATTTTTGAACCCCGCAGCAACACCATGAAACTGGGCACCATGAAATCGCAGTTGCCTTGGAGTCTTGAACAAGCCGACTTGTCGTTTTGTCACAGCGGCGGTTTAGATTGGGACGCGCACACGGTTTTGGCAGAAATGGGCAACAAGGCCCAAGTGGCCGCCAACATCGATGAGTTGGTCAAGCAAGTGATGGCGCAAGTTCAATCGGGCGACCATTTACTTTGCATGAGCAACGGTGGTTTTGGCGGTGTGCACGATCGCCTCTTGAAGGCACTGAAGCAAAAATAAAAAATCGACTTATTTTTTTCGCCGCGTCTCAACCGCCTTAGACAAAGTTTCTAAAA
>CALCBL010000605.1 GCA_937897495.1 uncultured Burkholderiales bacterium | reverse complement strand
TCCAACACGAAATGGCACTTTGTAATTTCGCCTCAGCACATCCGCCAACTCTTGGGATGCCGTCCAGTCACTGTTCAGTTCTTCTAGCGCACGCTTAGGGTCAACGACCAAGGCATTCAAAATTCTGTCCATGCGTTTTAAAAATAGAACCGCACTTTGGACCATTTCGGTGTTACTGCCTACTTCTTTGGGGTCTTGCATGCCTGGCGCAATGTTATGGGCTCTCATGAGTGGGCCCAAGGCCAAAGCCAAAGAAGAAGAAATTTCTCTTCGTGTTTCTGTCAACAGAACAGGATTTTGTTTTTGCGGCATGGCGCTAGAAACTTGTGTGTTCAAAGCGCGCAGAGGAGTCAAGTAGATCCAAGGCTTGACTTGCCCATATTGACTCATGACATCTTGAATAAAGTGCCCTGAATGCAAACCAATGCTCGTCACAATAGCCGCCACTTCAACGGGATATTCACTGGATAAAATCTGTGCTGCATCGTAGGCGTTGTCTACGATGGTTTCAAAACCCAAGTATTGTGAAATGCGCGTGCGGTTTAAAGGCCAACTGGTGCCATTGAGCACGGTGGTTCCCAAGGGAGACCGATCTACTCGGGCGTAAGCCTCTCGAATGCGTTGTGCATCTCGCTCGAAACCCGCTGCATGTCCTAACCAAGCATGACCCAAGCTATTAGGTTGTGCCGCAACGCCATTGGTGTAATTGGGAACGATGGTTTGCGCATGCTTTTCAGACAAGCGAACCAAGGTTTCAGACATTTTGGTCAGCTCCTCAGCCAAGTCCAGCAAGTTATCGCGCATGATTGCGGCACGGTACGTTGCAAACATGTCCTGACTTGACCGGCCCGCATGCAACAAACTGGCATCTGGACCTGCCGCACGGACCATTAGAGGCTCAAAGTCAACCACTCGCCAGGGACGTGCCGCACCCGGTTTGGCGCCGTCTTCAAGAACTTTCACAAGGCCTGCCGCAATCTTGGGAGCCTTTGAACGTTCCAGCAAACCCTCGTCTGTGTTGATCACAGCAGATGCTTTATTGATTTGGCCCAGCCAAAAAAACTCGTCACGCCCATTGTTCTTTTGCGCAAAAGCCAAATTGCAGGCCGCCATCAAGACAAGCGCTGCAATTGATTTTTGATAAATTGACTTCATTTCGTATTTCAAAATTACACCGATCACAAGAGCCGTGATCCATTTAAAGAGTTTCTAAGGATCGCCGATACCCTCTAGCACTGACGGCATCGCGAAATTATTGAAGGTCGCTTTAACCCGGTTTAATTTGAGCTCTTTCAACCACGGTCTTCCAGCGCGCCTGCTCTTTGGCAATGAACGCCGCGTATTCAGCAGGCGATCCACCACCAGGAATGGCGCTTTCTGCTTCGTTGCGCTTAATGACTTCTGGCGCCTTCATGGTTTTGGCGCATTCTTGCTGCAACTTGTTGATGATCTCAACAGGCGTGCCATTGCGCACGGTGATGCCGTACCACTGAACTGTTTCAAAGTCTTTGTATCCCAACTCTGCCACGGTGGGCACATCGGGCAACACAGGAATGCGCTGAGAGGTGCCTACAGCAATGCAACGCAATGCGCCGCTCTTGATGTGCGGCAGCAAAGCAGGTGTGCCCGCTGACATGAACTCAATGCGGCCAGCCAACACATCGTTCAATGCAGGGCCGGTGCCGCGGTAAGGAATGTGCGTGATGAACATGCCTGTGGCCACTTTCAAGGCTTCTACGGCCAAGTGACCTGCACTGGCATTGCCTGCCGATGCATAGTTCAATTGACCCGGTTTGGATCTGACATACGCTACAAAGGATTTGAAATCTTTGGCTGGCACATCTTTGTGAATCACAAACAAACTGGGCACGCGAGACAGCAAAGTGACCGAAGTGAAGTCTTTGTTAACGTCATACCCGCTGTCTGGATAAATGAGTGGGTTGACAGCCATCAGGCCAATGTGGCTCATGACAATGGTGTAACCATCGGCAGGCGCGCGCAACGCCTCTTGCATGGCAGGCACACCGCCGCCGCCGCCTTTGTTGTCAATGACAAAAGGCACACCCAATTGCTTGGTGAGTTCTGCGCCAATTGATCGGGCCACAATGCTGGAAGTGCCACCAGGTGCAAAGGGAACGATCCACCTGACGGACTTGTCGGGCCAGTTGCTGGTTTGACCTAAGGCAGGAAAGCCTGCTGCTGACAAACCCGCTGCACCCATTAGTTTGAGGTGATTACGGCGATTCATATCTTCAAATTGCATGTTGGCTCCTTTAATTTTTCTTAGTTGGAATATGCCACAAATGACGTGCGATATTTGCAAAAGGAATTGACCCGTGCCAAGTAAAAACCCCCACTGTGTTGCCACAGCAGGGGTTTTAATTTTCTAAATCAACTGACTTACG
>CALCBL010000604.1 GCA_937897495.1 uncultured Burkholderiales bacterium | reverse complement strand
GTCCACCGTGGCGATCGCCGTTGCGGTCGCTGCGTTCATTGCGCTCACCATCTTTCGGTGTGCGCTCGCCCCGCTTGCCTACATTGGTAGCAGGCTCTTCCTTGGCTTCTGTTGTGCCACCAAATAAGCGCTTGAGCCAACCAAAGAAACCACCTGTGCTCTCAGCTTTCGCAGCCGGTTGACGGGTTTGAGTTGGGGTTGGCTTTGTCGATTCAGGCTTTGGCAAAGAAGCTGGCGCAGGAGCATCAGGTAGCACCCCCTTGATAACCGGTGTTTGACGGTTTGTGGGCTCTTGCGAGCGACGCGTCACAGTGGTGGGATCTTCCATCACTTCAGCCATGGTGTAGCTGGCTTCTATGTTGTCCAAGCGAGGGTCGTCGTGCTTCAAACGCTCGAGCTTGTAGTGCGGTGTTTCCAAAGACTTGTTGGGAACCAGCAGCACATTGATGCGCTGTTTCAATTCAATCTTGGCAATTTCTGGACGCTTTTCGTTTAACAAGAAAGAGGCAACTTCTACAGGCACTTGAGCGTGCACTGCGGCCGTGTTGTCCTTCATGGACTCTTCTTGGATGATGCGCAAAATTTGCAAAGCAGAGCTCTCGGTGTCGCGCACGTGGCCGGAGCCGCCGCAACGAGGACACGGAATAGAAGAGCCTTCAGCAAGCGCTGGCTTCAAGCGTTGGCGACTCATTTCTAGAAGGCCGAACTTGCTGATAGAACCAAACTGAACACGTGCACGGTCTTGACGCAAGGCATCGCGCAGACGATTTTCGACATCACGGCGGTTGCGTGACTCTTCCATGTCAATGAAGTCAATGACGATCAGGCCACCCAAATCGCGCAAGCGCATTTGGCGGGCCACTTCGTCGGCGGCCTCTAGGTTGGTGCGCGTAGCGGTTTCTTCAATGTCGCCGCCTTTGATGGCGCGTGCAGAGTTAACGTCAACCGACACCAAAGCTTCTGTGTGGTCAATAACGATGGCACCGCCAGAGGGCAATTGAACAGTGCGTGCGTAGGCCGATTCAATTTGGTGCTCAATTTGGAATCGACTGAACAGTGGTGCGTCATCGCGGTAACGCTTTACACGCGGTGCAAACTCGGGCATGACATGGCTCATGAACTGCTGAGCTTGATCGTAGATGTCGTCGGTGTCGATCAGGATGTCACCGATGTCGCTGTTGAAGTAGTCGCGAATGGCACGAATGACCAAGCTGGACTCTTGGTAAATCAGGAAGGCGCCTTTGGCACCTTGCGTGGCGCCGTCAATGGCGGTCCACAACTTGAGCAAATAGTTCAAGTCCCACTGCAATTCAGGTGCGCTGCGACCAATGCCTGCGGTGCGGGCAATGATGGACATCCCTTTGGGATATTCCAATTGGTCCATGGCTTCTTTAAGCTCAGCACGGTCGTCGCCTTCAATGCGTCGGCTAACGCCACCACCGCGTGGGTTGTTGGGCATGAGGACCACATAGCGTCCGGCCAAACTGATGAAGGTCGTGAGGGCGGCGCCCTTGTTGCCACGTTCTTCTTTTTCCACTTGCACCAAAAGCTCTTGGCCTTCGCGAATCACATCGTTGATGCGAGCTTGGCTAACAGGCACGCCTTCGGCGAAGTATTGGCGTGAGATTTCTTTGAAGGGCAAGAAGCCGTGGCGCTCTTCGCCGTAGTCGACGAAGCAGGCTTCAAGCGAGGGTTCGACACGCGTGACGACCGCCTTGTAGATGTTGCCTTTGCGTTGTTCGCGGCCTTCAATTTCAATTTCGTAGTCGAGGAGTTTTTGTCCATCGACGATGGCCAAGCGGCGTTCTTCAGCCTGCGTGGCGTTGATCAGCATCCGTTTCATGATGCGTCCCTTCTTTTTCAATATGTCAGCAAAACCATCCCCGCCAAATGTGGCGTTGGGGTTGGATCACCTGTTTAACAACCAGCTCTCAAGGAGCCAACGGTGCCGAGACTGACGTTCGAAACGAAGGGAATTGCCAAAAGATTCCGACATTCATGGGCGCAAATTTGTCGCTGGAATGTGGAAAGGGGCGCGTGGAAGAATCGAGGCTGTGAGTGCGCGCAGGCAATGGTGCCTCGAGTGGCGCAAAAAGCCACTGCAAGAAAGACAGCAAAGATCCAAACAACACACTCATTTCGATTCAATCCGTTCAGTAGCTGAAAAGCTACTGAATAAAAATATTCCGTATCTGGGTTTCAAAGCATCGGTCCAGCCACAAAACTGACCTGCCACTGTTGGCGTTGGCCTTCAGTCTGCAGATTTCGCTCATGGCGGCATCGAACTTACGGCGCTTGTTGGTGGAGAGTGAACTAAACTCCTGTCATCAGGAATTCATTTCCATTCAAATCAACCACTTACAGCACAACGCCGGTGATTCGCATTATAGGGCCTCAAGCCACACATTCGGACATTTCTTCGGTCACATCTCCGGCCGTGGAGGTCAAATGGCTCACTGTGGACGAGGAGTCTGCCGGCCAACGCTTGGACAATTTCCTCATTCGGCACCTCAAGGGGGTCCCCAAAACGCACGTTTATCGAATCATCCGAAGTGGCGAGGTGCGAGTGAACAAGGGCCGCGCCTCTGCAGACACGCGGATAGAAACGGGCGATGTTGTGCGTCTTCCGCCCGTGAGAATTTCGGAAAAAGTCGCTGAAAAGGCGGCCAGGCCAGCGCCAGGCCGTGAATTCCCCCTGTTGTTAGAAGACGACGCCTTGATGGCCATCGACAAACCAGCGGGTGTCGCCGTGCATGGGGGCTCTGGCGTCAGCTTTGGGGTGATTGAACAACTGAGACAGGCCAGGCCCTTGGCGAAACTTCTCGAATTGGTTCACCGTCTGGACCGTGAAACCAGCGGCATCTTGTTGGTGGCCAAGAAAAGAAGTGCCCTCAAGCACCTTCAAGACCAATTCAGAGAGCGGGAAACAGGTAAGACTTACCTTGCTTTGGTGCAAGGCAGCTGGCCTGAAAAGTTAAAGGTGATTGACAGCGCGCTGCACAAATTCCTTTTGCCAGATGGCGAGCGTCGTGTGAAGGTCACGTCCAACGAGGATCCCGATGGCATGCGCTCCATCACCTTGGTGAAGGTCGCAGAGCGGTTGGTGGATTGCACCTTGCTGGAGGTCACCATCAAGACAGGACGAACGCACCAAATCAGGGTTCACCTTGCCTCTCAAGGGCACCCCATTGCCGGGGACGATAAATACGGAGATTTCGAGTGGAACAAAGTACTTCAAAAACAGGGCCTGAAGCGCATGTTCTTGCATGCCTGGCGCCTGCAGTTTTCGCACCCTGCTACCGGCAAGCGAGTCGAGTTGAAATCAAACCTACCTTCTGAACTGCAACTGTATGTCAACCATGCCAAACCCAAGTCCACGTCCCCGCCAGTTTGACCTGATCGCCTTCGATTGGGATGGCACGCTGTTTGATTCCACCGCCATCATCACGCGTTGCATCCAGCGTGCCGTGGTCGATGTCGGTGGTCAAGAGCCTAGCAAAGAAGCCGCGTCTTATGTCATCGGTTTGGGATTGATGCAAGCACTGGCGCACGCCGCCCCCGATGTCCCTGTAGAAAAATACCCAGAACTTGGACAGCGCTATCGCCACCACTACACCGCGCACCAAAACGACATTGTTCTTTTTGACGGCGTCTTGCCCATGTTGGCAGAGTTGAAATTGCGGCACCATTGGTTAACGGTGGCCACAGGCAAGAGTCGCCAAGGTTTGAACGAAGCCTTGCATGACGTTGACTTAAAGGGCGTGTTTGATGGCTCACGCACAGCAGACGAAACAGCAGGCAAGCCCAGCCCAATCATGCTGCATGAGTTGATGCGGGAGTTTGGCGTGGAGGCTGAGCGCACGCTGATGATTGGCGACACCACGCACGACTTACAAATGGCATTGAACGCAGGTTGTGCCAGTGTCGGGGTGAGTTATGGCGCGCACGAGCCTTCTGCTTTCCATGATTTGAAGCCGAAGTTCATTGCGCATTCTGTGTCTGAACTGC
>CALCBL010000603.1 GCA_937897495.1 uncultured Burkholderiales bacterium | reverse complement strand
CCGTTGGGCTGAATGTGAGAATCATGATTGTGAAACGGGCCCAGCACACTGCTGGGCGTGCCGCCTGGAGGCTGTGACACCACGTCGACCATGGAGGAAATGCCCATGATGTCTGAGAACAGACTGAACTCATTGCGTTCGTCGTCGGTTATTTTGGCAGCCGCGGTGAGAAATTCCAAACCCTTTAACCACTCTGCTTTGCTTAATTGAGATTCATCTACAAAAGCGTGCAAATGCTTGACCAAAAGGCTCATGACGTGAGCAAGCCGAGGGTCGGTGGCCTTTGAAAAACTGGCCATGGCGTCTTGCGTCACGGTGTTTTTCAAGGCGTTGGAGTGAGTAGGTGCCGTCATGCATTCCTCTGAAAAGCGAGTCTGTCCAATTGAAAGAATGCCAACAATATCACATCAGATGCAGTTAAATTATGATCCTTCGTACAATCAGGTCACCTCTTTAGAAAGTACTTGATGAAAATGAATGCGTGCTTGCCAATCATGGCGAAAGTGGTTCCATGCTAAGTGCACTGGGACTGGGTACAGCCTTTCTTGCAGTTGCTTTGTATGGCCTGTGGACACCCGACCTTGAGCGCGCCGAATTGGAAAAACGCTACTTTTCTTCTTCGCCGCAGATCATCGATGTCGATGGCTTAAAAGTTTATTACAAAGAGACGGGACCCCAAGGCGCTCCTGCTTTGTTGTTATTGCACGGCTTCGGTTCAAGTTTGCAGGCCTGGGACGATTGGTCTTTGAAGTTAGAGCAAAAATACCGATTGATCAGGCTGGATTTACCCGGATTTGGCCTCACAGGTGCCAGTCCTGCAAATGATTATTCAGAAGAAAAAGACCTCGCCATCCTGACGCACTTTGTCGACAAGCTAGGTCTTGAAAAGTTCTCCGTGGTGGGTCATTCAATGGGTGGAAAAATGGCTTGGTCTTTGGCGGCTTCTCAGCCTGAACGCGTGCAAGCCTTGGTGCTCATGGCGCCAGACGGCTTTCCCGAAACAAAAGACATCGGAACCAAGCCCTATGAAGTCCCAGCCATCATGGGCCTCATCAAATATGTTTTACCAAAGTACTTGGTCCAAAAATCAATTGAGCCTGCCTTTGTACAAGCTGACGCATTGAACGACGCACTGGTCAACCGCTATTTCGACATGCTCAGAGCGCCCGGTGTGCGAGGTGCTATTTTGGAAAGATC
>CALCBL010000602.1 GCA_937897495.1 uncultured Burkholderiales bacterium | reverse complement strand
GCAACGGCTGATTGCAGTTGCGCCCAGTCCATGCTGGCAATGCCTTCTGGCAATTGCGAAATATCGACAATGGGAACCGACAGCATTTGCGGTGCGCTGGCAACGGTGGCCGCTACAGATACAGTGACAGATGCAGCTGCGTCTGCAGTTGCTTGATGAGGTACTGCTGCTTGTGCAAGCTTGGCAGCTTTGGCAGGCAAGGCGCGTAACGTTTGCGGCATCCATACACGCACACCCATTTCCGCCAACATGGCACGTTGGCGATCGTCCAGTTCAAAACGCGTGGCGTTTTCATCCAAAGGGGCCGTTGTATCTTCAGTCATTGCTTAGGCTTTAAGGGGCATGCTCATGACCACCGCAGACTCTCGGGTGGTTCTACCAGCAGGATAGTAATCTTTTCTCAAACCCACTTGTTGAAAGCCAAAACTTTGGTACAAATTCAAGGCAGGTGCATTGCTTTCACGAACTTCAAGCCACAGGTAGCTTGCGCCATTGGCTTGAGACCACAGGCTCAAGGATTGCATCAAACAACGCGCCCAACCTTGTCGCTGAAAGGGCGGCGCTACGGTGATGTTGAGCAAATGAACTTCGTCAATGACCTGCATGGCGACAAAGTAGCCCACCAAATGCTCACCCGCCACCAAACGGTGAGCCACATAACCGGCCTTCAAGGCATCTTTGAAATTGCCCAATGTCCAAGCGTGGCTGTACGCCGATTGTTCAACCGCCACCACCGCTTCTAAATCGGCCTCGGTCATGTTGAGCAGCTGCACCTGGGTCTCCGGTGTCAGCATTTGCTTGAGTTCTGGCGGCCACAGGTTCATGTTGGGGGTGAGCTTGTGGTGGATGCCGATGAAGTGGCAAGGGCATCTGCTTTGGCCAGTTTAATGGCGTCGCGTTCTGCTGTGGTCTGCGCCACCTTGTCGCGAATGTAGAGTGGTTGAACCCGCTCGGGTGCAACAGCTTCTTGCTTGGCCCACAAGCCAGGCGCCATGCGCAGCAAAGCCAATGCGTTGGGCACTGCGGCAACACAAGACACGGGAACACCGCCCACTTCAAATTCTTGCAAAGGAAAGCGGTCTTTGTAGACTTGCATGCCGTTGCCTGCCAACACCAGCTTGGGCAGGTTCATGCGGCTTAACTGCGCGGCCATTGCTTCGGGTGGGCCTACTTGCAAGGGCTGCACAGAGGTCCATTGTGACGTGGCAGCATGCCACGCATACACACCCACATAAACTTCGCCCATGCGAGCGTCCATCACTGAGGCAATGTACCCGTCTTGCGCATGAGCAAGCGAGTGCCGTGCATCTTCTGCCACAGCCTTCAAACTGTCGACAGGAATGACCTTCAAATTGGCACCCAACGCAAGTCCTTGCGCCACCGCACAGGCCGTTCTGAGTCCTGTGAAAGAGCCTGGGCCTTGGCCCACCACCAAGGCAGTCAAATCAGAAAGTTGCAATTGCGCTTGCGCAAGCAACGCATGCACCGTGGGAATCAATTGTGCCGATGCATTGGCGCCACCTGCACCGTGGTGATGCCAAGTTTGGTCACCCTGCGACAAGGCCACCGACATCATGTCGGTGCTGGTGTCAAAGGCCAAAAATTTCAGGACTTGGGTCATCGCATTCAAGTTTGAGAAATTAGGATTTGACCACGGCTTGCCGCACACCAAACAAAATGCCGCCAGTGACCAAAGCCAAACCTGCCCACAAATTCCAAGACAAGGGTTCACCCAAAAATACCACAGCACCTAGCGCAGACAAGCCCGGCACCAAGGCCGTGATCATGGTGGACTTGATGGGGCCAAAAGTGCGAATCATTTGCGTGAAGGTAATGCCTGAAATGACCACCGAGCCGACACCCTGAAAGCCCGCTTGAAACACAATTTCAGACCAGTCGGCTTGTGCCATCTGGCTTGGCAGCACATTGAGATTCACCAGCAGTGCATACGCAGGCACAAAGCTCACAAGCGCAAAAGCTGTGATGGCCATGGTGGCGCGTACGGCATCCAGACCATAGCGCCGCACAATGACGCTGTAGGCTGACCAACAAAAAGCCGCCGCTATGAACAAAAGATCGCCAATCCAAACATCGCCGCCTTCAAAAGCTTTGAGCAAACTCATACCGCCCACCAAAAGATCGCCGCACACAATCATGCCCAAACCAATGGCGCGATTCAGGCCGATGTGTTCGCGTAAAAACAGCCACATCAACAAACTGGTCCAAAGCGGCAAACTGCCAGGCATGAGCACAGAGGCGTGTCCTGCAGGCGCATAAAAAAAGCCAAAGTAGGCCAACATGGCATACAAGAAGCCACCCAGCATGCCGGCCTTGACTGTGATGTGCAAGGGCAAGGGCGACAAACCAAACAAAGAGCCCACTTGTTCGCCGCGTTGCCTGGCTTCGCGCATGAGCCACCAAGCCCACGGCAGCAGCACACAGCTAGCGCCAATGATGCGAGCGCATGCAATGTCCAAAGGCAAAAGCACGTGAGATGCGGAGGCCCGCGCCACAATGATGAAAGAAGTCCAAATGAGAACAGTGATCACGGCCGCCAAACGGCCGATGCTGAGCTGAGAAAATGCCATGGCCCAATGATACGTCCTAGCAGTGGAGCAAAGGGAAAAGGGAGGCTAGACTTCAGGGATGCGCAGATCTCGTTTCCAGTTTTCTTTTCAGATGGCTTTGGCCATGGTCTTGGCATTTCAAAGTTTGGCTTTAACAGCCAAGCCCCATGTCAAACAAGCTGAAAGCCCACGGGTTCCAGAACCCGTCGTTCAGGCCTTCAAACAAGCCAATGTCCCCATGAGTGCTGTGAGCATCATGGTCACACCCTTGAACAATGCGTCGCCAAGTTCTGCCCCCTC
>CALCBL010000601.1 GCA_937897495.1 uncultured Burkholderiales bacterium | reverse complement strand
ACCTTGTTCATGAACTCCGTCAAGACATGGGCCAATGTGGCTTCGTGCGGTTCCCAGTCTGAAAAGGGCAACACAGCCACGTCTTGGTCTTCAAGGGGCAACTGGAACAAAATGCTGTTTGGAATGAGCGATGCCGCTGCAATGCCATTGACCGAAGCGTGCGTTTTGTCATTGCCAGGAATGACGATGGTGGGCACCTTGATGGCGCGCATGACATCGTCTTCCATGCCCAGCACGGGTTTGCGAGGACCCCGCAAGAAAATCGACAACCAATGCTCCATGACGCGGATGTACTCTTTGGGGTCCATGGCCATGAGGCGAGGCAAGTTGGAGGGGTTGGCTTGAATGCGCTCTTGGTATTGCTCGTGGTCGCACACCGCTTTCATGCCGCCTTGCTGTGCTGCTTTGATAAATTGCCCGTAGTAGGTCTCTGGCAAGCGGCCTGCTGCAAAGTCGCCACCGGTGACGCGCATGAGCAGCAAGCCCTTGACGTTTTGCGGATGCCGTTGGTTGTACAGCATGGACAAGCGGGCGCCCGAGGAGGTGCCGCCAATGAATGCGGGTGATGCGCCCAGTTGGTCTAACAAGACAGCCAAGTCATCTGCCCAAATTTCTTCTTCGCCATCTTGGCCGGCAATGAGCACGTCGGAGGCGCCCGTGTTGCGACGGTCGTGAAGCAAGACTTGAAATCCTTTGGCCGCAATTTTTTCGGCAAAAGGAATGAATTCATTGAAGCCACGGCGCCCGCCAGTAATGAGGGCCAACCACGGGCCGGTCTGGCCAAAAACGCGGTAATGCAGGGTAACGTCGCGAACCTTGGAAAAAGGCATGTGGTTTTCTTTCTGGAAAATCAGTTGAAAGCAGTGAGGACTTTGCCGCCCGCTTCCACGGGGTTGGCATGAATCAAAATAACGGCCAACACGCAGGGTTCAGTGCCGCGGTTAATCCAGTTGTGCACCGTGCCTCGCTGCACCATCACATCGCCGGCTTTTAGGTGAACTTCCTCGCCAGCTTCTAGCTCCATGTCAATCTCGCCCGACATGACAATGATGTAATCGATGCTGTCGGTTCGGTGAACACGTTGTTCTACGCCTGGGTTGAATTGAATGATTCTGAAAACGCTGCCGTTTTCGATCATGGTGAATTTGCCTTCACGCTTGCCTTTGTCGTCTTGGCTTGAATTGTCGGCGGGGGCGGTGTCTGTGGTCCAAACGTTGCAAACTTTGGCGCCAGGGCGGCCATCGCGAAAGTGGCTGCATGTCTCGTCAATTTTGACAATGGCTTTGCCCTTGTCATCGTGCCCGGTAATAATTCGGCGAACTATCGGTAAACTCATTTACTTCTCCTATGCAGAGCATGACCTTAGCAGAACGATTTTCTTGAGGCAAGTCAAGCGAGACATAATCTCTCACCGTATTAACCCTTGCTATACAGCAGAGACAATTGCCATTAATGTTGAACTTGACCTGTGCCTTTTTTTGATTAAATTGAATGTAGAAAAATGAACCCTTTGAAACTTGGAGCCGCCGAGCTCGATCGCATGCCTGCCATTCCCGATGCGCAGATGACGGCTGAACAAAAAAAAGTCATGGACGAAATAGCGGCAGGCCCGCGAGGCCGCATTGGCGGGCCCTTCATTCCCCTCATGCGCAGCCCGGAGCTCATGAACCGAATTCAAAA
>CALCBL010000600.1 GCA_937897495.1 uncultured Burkholderiales bacterium | reverse complement strand
TGTCAACAACGCCTACGCTAACACCAACCAGACCAACACCTATTTGGCACCCGACCGCATTGGCAACCCCACACTCAGCCCCGAGCTGGCTACTGGCCTAGACATTGCCTATGAAAATTATTTAAACAACGATGGCATTTTTAGCGTTGGCGTTTTTCACCGCAACCTGACCAATGTGGTTAGAAACTTAACAGAATTGCGCAACGTGCCATGGGCCGCAGCGCCGCGTTGGATTACACAACCGCAAAACTTTTCGGATGCAACAACCAGTGGGCTTGAGTTTGAACTGCGCGGCCGCGCTTCAGACTTGATGCCTCAGCTCATGGGCAACGCCAAAGCGCTCAACATTCGGTCTTCTCTGAGTTTTTATCGTTCAAGCATTGCAGCCCTGCCCGGCCCAAACAACCGACTGGACGGCCAGCAACCTTGGTCGGCCAACTTGGGCTTTGATCAGCGCATCAGTGGCTTGCCACTGAGTGTGGGCGGCAACCTGAGCATCACGCCTGGCTACGACACACGCCAGACTACCGAGCAGTATTTCAAGCGCTCAAGCACAAAGGGCATTGACTTGTTTGCCATGATGCCCCTAAGTCCCACCATGTCCTTAAGGGCCGCAGCCAGCGCAGGCGTTCAGCAGTTTGGCCCGCCCAATGGCAGAACCCAAACCTTGCTATCAAACGGTGACTACATTCTGACCGATCGGTATGCAAAGCCCCAGTTGAATATCACCCTTGATATGCGACTTTGAAGACGCGGCCAAATTAACTTATTTGGCGCTTTGCGCAAGCCATCGAATTCGACGGCAGTAGGTGCGACTGGAGGATTCACATAACAATCAGGGTTTTTTGGTTTTGAACTTCTGAATGCTTTCTTTCAAGTCTTGAAACTCTTCACATCCAAACCTACAGGCTTTGTCTAATCGGGCAAGCATTTTCTCAGCGCCGGCCAGGTCATTTTTGAGCAACAACAACTCGCCGTAATATTCCAACGCGCCCCTGTGATTGGCATCCAAGTTCAAAGCCGTTAGATAGAATTTTTCAGCTTCAGTCAAATTAGGAGCTGCTTTTTTTCTAAGGCTATAGCCCATTAAGTTGTTCCAATCAGCCGATTTTTTGAGATCAGCCTCGGTCAACAAATCAACGGCCTTTTCATAATTGCCAGCTTTGATGGCATTTCTAGCGGGCTGCAGTGTTGCTGAAACCGACTTAGCTGCAGGCTGTGTCGGCTCTGAATCTGCAGACCACGCCTGACAAGAAAAAACGAGTAAAGATGCAATCAGAATATTTTTCATTTTCTAAGCGGTCCCTTATTAAGTTCTTGCAACATATTAGACAAAGTATTTTTTTGCTTTGGATCTGAGGCCTCATGCATGGCATCCTCCAAAACGGCGCTGATGTCTTCGGCTGCCACCAACTCCATGTCCCAGTTTGGAAACAGTCTGTCACGAAACTCATCTTCTTTGGTGAGTAGCACCACATCAGAGTGGCGAAGATCTGCAGAAATCATCTTGTACAAACTGGTCACGTTGTCTTTAGGGCCTTCTAACCATTGAAAAAAGATACCGCTGCCAAAGACCAACAACCCAGTGATACCAAATCTGGGGTTGTGGTGTTTGGCTGTGGCAATTATTTTTTCGAGCGCCTCTTTGTCCATGTGATGAGCAGCTTTGCTGCAGTACACAATGTGATGGATAGATTGCGTTGATTGGCCTTCGTCATTTTGCATGCCCCGAGTATGCCTCAGAGAAACAAATACAGGTAGAGTCAGCAGAGTTGCAAGGGGTTAGAGTCGATCAGCTATTTTTTTTGCTAACAAAGGTCTTAAATTGGCATGGACAAACTTGCCAAAGACGGCATGGATACTGCCCTGTCGCAGTTGTACCATTTCATTCAGGTGACTCAAAGTGTCAACTCGGGTCAAGGATCGAACAAATTGCATTTCAGAAGTTTTTAAACCAACTTTGCTTTCAATCTTTAAGCTGTTGCCTTCTACAGTCAGTTTTTCGTAATCATTGGCGTGAATTGCGTTGTAGATATAGGCAAGCAACAGTACAGCA
>CALCBL010000599.1 GCA_937897495.1 uncultured Burkholderiales bacterium | reverse complement strand
CGCGGATGTGGTTATTAACACGCCGCGCAATGTGCGCATCATGGCCAAGATCATTCGAGACAGCGGTGTGAAACCTGAGCTGGAAATTTTTGACTCTGGTGATTTGCATTTGGCCCGCGACTTGATCAACGATGGCACCCTCGATGGCCCCGGCATGTGGACCTTTGTGTTGGGCGTGAAATATGGTTTTGCCGCTACGCCTGAAACGCTAATGTATGCACGCAATTTATTGCCTACTGGCGCAATATGGTCTGCTTTTGGGTTAGGACGCTCAGAGTTTCCCATCGTTGCCCAAAGTTGGCTGTATGGCGGCCATGTGCGCGTTGGCATGGAAGACAACATCTACCTTGAAAAAGGTGTATTGGCCCAGAGCAATGCACAGTTGGTTGCCAAAGCAGCCGACATCATCAAGCAGATGGGCGGACAAGTGGCCAACACCACACAAGCTCGTGACATGCTCCATTTAAATCATGCTTGATTCAATTTCAGCAAACACCAAGTTCCATTGCAATGAGTTCTGAGTCCTCTTCTTACAAGCTGCACGTTGCAGCCAAAGCCAGCGGCATAGACACGCTGCAACTCGATTGTCAAAATCAAATCAAGCCCACCATTTCCAACGGTGAGGTAGTGGTTCAAGTGATGGCTGCCGCTGTGAATCCGAGCGATGTCAAAGCCACCTTGGGCATCATGCCGCACGCCGTGTTTCCTAGAACACCGGGGCGCGATTTTGCAGGCATTGTGGTGGAAGGCCCAGATGCTTTAAAAGGCCTCCAAGTGTGGGGTTCTGGCGGCGATATTGGCATTACACGCAATGGCAGTCATGCCCGCTATTTGGTCTTGCCCATCGCTGCCGTAAAAAAAGTGCCAAAGGGCATCAGCATGGAAGAGGCAGGCGCAGTAGGCGTGCCCTTTGTCACAGCTTGCGAGGGTTTTAGCCGCGCCGGTGGCGTAAAAGCTGGTCAAACAGTGGTGGTGCTGGGCGCCAATGGCAAGGTGGGTCAGGCTGCTGTTCAAATTGCTGCCCGTTCAGGCGCCAAGGTCATAGCGGTGCAGCGGCAAGATGAATTAGAGGGTTTTGCTTGTGCCAATGTTGAAGTGATTAACAGCACACACATGGAGCCTGCCACGCGCATCATGGATTTAACGGGTGGCAAAGGCGCCAACTTGGTGTTCAACACGGTTGACAAAGTGTATTGGGAAGTGGGCCATGCGGTCATGGCCAAAGGCGCCACACAAATTTTCATCATTGCCACCAAGGGACAAACGGTGGCTTTTGATTTGTTCAAGTTCTACCGCGGCATGCACAACTTTGTGGGCATTGACACGCTGGCACTAGACTGTGTTCGTTCTTGTGAATTGTTAGACGAACTTCGCCCAGGCTTTGAAGATGGCACTTTGAAGCCATTTCCAGTAGCATCAGCCGACATGATTGATTTACCGCTAGCCATGCAGGCCTACAAAGAAGTTTTGTCTGGCGCCAAAAACAGAATCGTTCTTAAACCTTAAAGCCGCCATGAACATCACCCGTTTCAATCAAGCGCCTGAATACAAGGCCCCGAATCACAACGACATGAAGTGCCTCAGGCTACAAGGCCATGAAGCGGGTCCGTCGCAAACTTTGTGGATGGGTGTTTCACAAATTCAACCGGGTGGCCATACGGGCCTAGATGGCTCGCCAGTAGAAAAACACTATGTGGTGCTAGAGGGTGAAGTGACCTTGGTGTCTGAACTCAATGGCGTTGTCACAGAATCAGTTTTAAAAGTTCACGACTCGGCTTGCTTCGCACCTGGTGAAAGTTCACGACTCTGCCTGCTTCGCACCTGGGGAAAAGCGGCAAGTCGTCAACAGATCAAACCAAGTGGCCAGTATTTTGCTGGCCATGCCCTATCCACCCGCTAGCAAATAATTATTCAGGAGACATCATGCAAGTTAAAACACAAGCCCAGACTTTGAGAAAAAGCTTTTTGAAAATTGCATTGGCAAGCATGGCACTCAGTGCTGTCAGCATGGTTGCGCAAGCGCAAGACTGGCCCAAGCAAAGCATTAAATTTGTGGTGCCCTTTACAGCAGGCAGTGGCACCGACATCGTGGCCCGTGCAGTGGCAGAGAAACTGACCACCGCCTTAGGCCAACCGGTTGTGATTGAAAACAAACCTGGTGCAGGCGGCACCATTGCCGCCAATCAAGTGGCCAAAGCCAACCCCGATGGCTACACGCTGTTGGTTCACTCTTCGGGCCATGTGGTCAACCCCGCCATCTATCCCAATCTGCCATATGACACTTTGAATGACTTGGTGGGCATCACACCTCTGGCCAGTTTGCCGAACGTGATGGTGGTATCGCCCAGCAAGGGCTACAAAGATGTGAAAGATTTGATTGCCAAAGTGAAGGCCAAACCCGATGGTTTTAACTATGCGTCTGCCGGCACTGGTTCTGCCACACACATCAATGCTGAGAAGTTTAGAGTTGCAGCAGGTATCAGTGCCACGCACATTCCTTTTAAGGGCACCCCAGAGGCGTTGACAGAAACCATCAGTGGCCGCATTGATTGGTTCTTTGCACCCATTGTGTCTGCCCTGCCCCTAATTAAAGCTCCCATCGTTTCCGCACTCCCCTTAATCAAAGACGGCAAGTTGCAGGTGTTGGCTGTAGGCACACCCAAGCGCTCTGACGATTTACCCAATACGCCCACCACCGTGGAAGCTGGCGTGACAGGTTCGGAATACACCTTCTGGGTGGGCATGCTGGCACCCAGCAAAACACCCAAGCCTGTGCTGGACAAGCTCAATGCAGAGGTGGTAAAGATTTTGAATTCACCTGAATTCAAAACCCGTTTAGACAGCATTGGTGCTGCCGCCATGCCCATGAGCAGCACGGCCTTCAATGCGTTCATCAA
>CALCBL010000598.1 GCA_937897495.1 uncultured Burkholderiales bacterium | reverse complement strand
TCTATCGCTGCCGTTTGCAAAAACATATTTCTGGCGGCCTTGGCGGCTCGGTAACCGTACCAGCCGCCCTTGTGATTGTCTTCAATACTTCCCACTCGCGCCGACAAGGTGGCATAGAACGATGGCTCTTGACCCAGAAGCAATGGAAAGAAATGCTTCATGAGCAAGGCGGGCCCTACTGCATTCACTTCAAACTGCTTTAAAAGTTGCTTGGCATTCAAGGCTTCCAAGCGCTTTTCAGGACCTTGTCCTGCAATGGTCAAAGCTCCCGTAGCATCAACGATCCATTTGAATTGGCATGCGCCAAAGGGGCCTGTCGCACTTTTCAATTGCTCAGCGCAATGCGCCATGCCGTCTTCATTTTCTAAATCAAAATGCAATTCGCTTTGACGCGACAAACCAACAACCAGCGAGCAGGCAGCATCATTTTGAAAGTGTGAAACGAAGGCGCTTCCGATGGCGCCACTTGCACCCAAGACCAAGGCTTGATAGGCGCTCATGAATGTCGTGCATCCCATTTGAGCAAATACTTTTGCAAAGTAGGCCGGATGGGCAAGAACATTTTGTAACCCACGTTGATGGCCCAACTGAATGGCCTCACCGAAAAAACTCGACCTGCCAAGCGCCATCCTCGCAACTCCAACCACAAACGAGCAAATGCAGCACCGCCTTCAAATAAATTGCCCTGCGCATCGCGTACATGGAAGAAGGCCATGGCTCGCTGGCAACTGAGTCCGTCGCCCAAGCTTGAATCGTCGTTGGCCTGAAAATTAACGCTCACATCGTGCCAAACCAATTGAGCTGCATCTGGATTGCCTTTGTAAAAGGCAATTTCACGCCGGCACAGCGGACAGCTGCCATCAAAGTAAATGGTCAATGCCGGCATGTCTCAGACTTCACCCGCAGCAATTCTTCTGAGCGCTTGCTCAAAGACTTCTGCAGGTTGACCTCCTGAAATCAGATGCTTGTCATTGATGATGACGGCAGGCACAGAGTGAATGCCTGCTTGTTGGTAATGCTGCTCTATCTGACGTACATCTTGTGCGTAGGTGTCAGAAGCCAAAATACCTTGCGCCTCAGCAACATCCAAACCCACTGAGGCTACAACTGCCAACAAAACTTCATCAGATTCAACACGTTCAGCCCGGCCCTGATAGGCCTCAAGCAAAGCACGCTTAAGCGCATGCTGACTGCCTTCAGGCCCTTTGACGCCAGCCCAATGCAGCAAACGGTGTGCGTTGAAGGTGTTGTAAACACGTCCTCTACCGCCTGGATTGAATTGAAAGCCAACTTCTTCGCCTCGGGCCGCAATATTGGCTCGAATCTGCGCTTGCTGCTCTGGGGTTGAACCGTACTTGGCGGTCAGGTGCTCACCCAAATCCTGCCCCCCTGGCGCCATATTGGGGTTCAACTCAAAGGGTTGAAAATGCAGGTCTGCAGTGACTTCACCCTTAAGTCTGCCTAAGGCTTGCTCCAGCGCACCCAAGCCCACCGCACACCATGGACAGGCAATGTCAGAGACGAAATCGATTTTCAATGTAGCGGCCATGGCAAAAGTTTTTGGAATAAAAGCGCGATATTGCCTCAAATATTGGAAAATCGGGGCTTAGGGCTCAGATTCCATGTTTTCACAAGGGATCTTTGTCAGCCCCACCTCAGAGGATGATCATGAAGATTTTGTGTTTGAACGGTATCAACTTGAACATGTTTGGCAAGCGTGACCCTGCCCAATACGGCACCGTGACCTTGGCCGAAATAGATGCGCAAGTGAAAAAGCTCGGCCAAGAATTGGGGGCCAGCGTGGAATGCTTTCAAACCAACTTTGAAGGCGCCATGGCTGAAAAAATTCACCAAGCTCATACCGATGGGGTCGACGCCGTCATGATCAACGCAGGCGCATGGACACATTACAGCTACGGCATTCGCGATGCCTTGGCTATTTTGAAGTGCCCCATCATCGAAGTGCACATGTCCAACATCCATGCGCGCGAAGCATTCCGGCACCATTCGGTCATTGCAGAAATTGCCAAAGGCCAAATTGCAGGCTTTGGTGTCGACAGTTATTTATTGGGCCTAAGGGCCGCAGTGTCTGCAGCCCAAGCCAAGGCTTGAGCTCAGCCCCCTAAAAAGTCTTTTTCAAAGCAAGCTGAAAAGCCTCTGGTGCTTCAAACTGCACCCAATGCCCAGAGCCAGAAACTAACTGCCACGAGGCCAAGTGGGGTGTGACGTTTTTGAAGAGCTTTTCCACTTCAGACATGCACCCGTGGTAAAGCGCATCCCACTCGCCATAAATGACATGCACAGGACACGCAATGCACGGCAGGGCATTGGCCACGATGGGGGTGCCGGATAAACGCCTGCGCGGCATTCGGTCGCGCGCCACATTCAAGCGATGCACAGCCATCGCCAATTCATCAAGCTTGCTCTCGTCGTGCAGCATCAAGCCCAACAAGTTGTGCCTGTGAGCTTCAGTTTGCATGTCTTCTGTCGGCAAGTGCCGCCAGCCCTTTAAGGGCACTCTGTGGGGCGATTTAATCCCTAAGCCAGGCGATCCCACCAAGATCAAGTTTGTCGCATCTTGGGGGTAGGCAGCCAACCACAGTGCTGCAGCCATACCGCCAAAGGAAAAGCCAATGAAACTGACTTTTTCAGAAGCACGCAGCATTTGCCAAGCCGCATGCAAAGGCTCTATCAACGCATCTACATCGCTACCCTGATCAGGCAAAGCCGAATCGCCAAAGCCAGGCAGATCAACAGCCAGAACATGAAAGCCATCTGCCACAAGCGGCGCCACACTGTGAATCCAATGTGTCCAACTGCCACTACCCCCATGAAGCAATACCAGCGTTGAAGCGCCTTTGTCTAATGATTCATAACCCCACTCATGCCAAACCATTGGACCCGGCAACTGAAGTTGACGACCTGTCAACAAAGAAGTCGCAACTTGAGGGGACAAGCATCGCAAGACTTCGGGCGCTATGTGAATGGGTTCTTGAATCAGGGCCATAACAAACTTTAGGTCGGCTTTTCCAGGAAGGTTTTCAATGTGACAGGTGCTCAGTACCTGCTGGGTGCTGCAAACGCCAAACGCGATAGGCTGCGGCAGTGGCAATCAGTGCTGCAATCAAGGAAAGCCAATAGACACTTTGCAAACCAAATCGTTCACTTAACAAGCCACCCGCCAAGCCACCTAGCACGCCAGGAAAGCCATAAGCCACGACGGTGTAAAGCGCTTGACCCCGACCTCTCAAGCGACCTGGAAAATGATGCGACAAAAGGGCAATGCAAGCGGTATGGTGTGCTGCAAATGTGATCGCATGAATGGCTTGCGCAAGCAGCAACACCCACAGCACATCGGCCCACTGCGCTGTCATGCCCATGCGCAAGGCCATGGCCACAGAACAAACCACCAACCAAGCCGTCAAGGGCAGCTTAGGCATCCATTTGGCTTGAGTGAAAAACCAGCCAATTTCAACAATCACTGACACTGCCCACAGCATGCCAATCCAAACTTTGCTGTAACCCAAAGAGTCTAAATACAAGGAGAAAAAAACATACACACCCATGTGCGACAACACATGAAAAAACGCCGCAATGAAGAACCACATCACTGGCTTTTGGCGCAGCACTGGCCAGACAGCCACCTTGGTATCGTTCAAAGGCACAGCCTCTTTCAAGTTAGGCAGCATCCAAACACTGGCCGCGACAGCCGCCAAACTCAGGACGGTCCAACCAGGAAAATGGTGCATGCCGAAATATTCAAACCAGGCACCTGCCAAAAACACCGTGAACAAAAATCCGATCGAGCCAAACAAACGCACACGGCCATAACGTTTGGCATCAAAAGCACCGCCCTGACTGACCAAATGAGCCATGGCTGCCTCGCTCATGGGCATCATGGCACTGGTGTGGGTGAACATGACCAACAGCACCAAGCCTAAACCGATAGGGCCTAATTCAAAAAACAAAATACAAGCGCACAGCATGGCAGCCGTGGCGCCGTAGCGAAGCAAACTGACACGCTCTCCAGTGTGGTCGCTGAGCCAACCCCAAGCATAGGGGGCAAACAAACGAGTAGCAGCCTGCACAGAGGTCAGAATGCTGATGGCCACCAAACCAAATCCCAATTCTTTCAACCAGAGTGGCAAATAGGGATTGAAAAATCCGATGTGCGCAAAGTAGCTGGCCGAAACAGCCGCAAACGGAATCAATTGGCGGCGTTGGACCGCTGAGGTGCTGGGCATCTCAGCCCCTTAAGAATTGGCAGGCTGAACAACGTCGCCGCACTGGGCTCTGTGTTGCAACACATGTTCAATGACCACCAAAGCCAACATGGCTTCGGCAATTGGCGCTGCGCGAATTCCCACGCAGGGGTCATGTCGGCCCTTGGTGAGCACCTCAACGGCGTTGCCTTGCATGTCAATGGACGGACGCGGAATCAGAATAGAGCTGGTGGGCTTGACGGCAATAGACACCTCAAGGTCTTGACCCGTGCTGATACCCCCCAAAACACCGCCCGCATTGTTGCCAATGAAGCCGTTGCGCGTGATGGGGTCGCCATGCTCACTGCCTTTTTGAGTCACGCACGCAAAGCCAGCACCAATTTCAACGCCCTTGACAGCGTTGATCCCCATCATGGCGTAGGCGATGTCGGCGTCGAGTTTGTCAAACAAAGGTTGGCCCAAACCGATGGGCATGCCCTGTGCCACAACACGCAAACGAGCGCCACATGAATCGCCTGACTTGCGCAAAACATTCATGTAGTCTTCAAGGGCAGTCACGTCGGCTATCGGTGCGAAAAAAGGATTGTGGTGAACGTGTTCCCAACTTTCAAAACCAATGGGCACTTCGCCTATTTGCGTCATGCAGCCCTTGAATGTGGTGCCGTGCTTGATTGCCAGCCATTTTTTGGCAACAGCACCTGCTGCCACCATGGGCGCTGTTAAACGTGCGGATGAACGGCCGCCACCTCGGGGATCACGCAGGCCGTATTTGCGCCAATACGTAAAGTCGGCATGGCCAGGGCGAAATGTTTGAACAATGTCGCCGTAATCTTTGCTGCGCTGGTCGGTGTTTTGAATGAGCAGCGCAATGTTTGCTGCGCTGGTCGGTGTTTTGAATGAGCAGCGCAATGGGCGTGCCGGTTGTAAGACCCTGGTACACACCCGACAAAATTTGAACCGTGTCGGGTTCGTTGCGCTGCGTGACAAATTTGGAAGTACCCGGCCGGCGGCGATCTAGGTCGGGCTGGATGTCAGCCTCAGTCAGGGGCATGCCGGGTGGGCAACCGTCAATCACGCAGCCAATGGCTGGGCCGTGGGATTCACCAAAGTTGGTGACCGAAAATAGGGTGCCGAAGGTATTGCCGCTCATATTCCTCCATTATCTCAGAGGGTGGGGGCTTCTTTCTTTTCTTTCTCAGCACCTTCGGGCCAATCGCGAATATAGGCTTTGAGCATTTTGTTTTCAAAATTCTGACTGTCAACCACTGCTTTGGCGACGTCGTAGAAGCTAATGACGCCCATCAACATGCGTTTGTCCATGACGGGCATGTAGCGCGCATGGTTGTTGAGCATCATGCGCCGCACCTCGTCCATGTCGGTTTCACTGGTGCAAGTGATAGGGGCATCGTCCATGGCTTTGCGAACAGAGATATTGCCAATGGTGCCGCCGTTTTGCGCCAAGGCTTGCATCACTTCACGGAATGTGAGCATGCCCACCAGATCGCCGTGCTCCATGACCACCAAGGAACCAATGTCTTTTTCGGACATGATTTGAACTGCCGTTGCCAGTGTCTCGTCTGGCGTGACGGTGATCAAGCTGTGGCCCTTGACGCGAAGGATGTCACTGACTTTCATGGCTGTCTCCTTTTGAAGATGAAATATAGCCCACAATGTTGGCAAAGAACAGTCAAAGCTTACCCTTAGCCACTTGCCTGAAACTTGCTACTCATTCGTTGGAGACACTTTATGCCTGGTTACTCAGACCCCGGATTTGACACCCTTGCGTTGCACGCGGGCGCCGCACCCGACCCCAGCACCGGCGCTCGGGCCGTCCCTATTCATCTCACCACCTCTTTTGTTTTTGAATCAAGCGACCAAGCAGCCTCGCTCTTCAACCTCGAACGCGCAGGCCATGTTTACAGCCGCATCAGCAACCCCACCAACGCGGTGCTCGAACAACGAATTTCTGCATTAGAGGGTGGTATTGGTGCGATCGCCACTGCCAGTGGTCAAGCAGCCCTTCATTTGGCAGTCACCACACTCATGGGGGCGGGCTCACACATTGTGGCCTCCTCCGCCCTTTACGGCGGCTCGCACAATTTACTGCACTACACCCTGAGTCGGTTCGGCATTGAAACCACTTTTGTCAAACCCGGTGATTTGAAAGCATGGCAAGCGGCCGTCAAACCCAACACCAAATTGTTTTTTGGTGAAACTGTGGGCAACCCAGGCATGGACGTTCTGGACCTGCCTGCGGTCAGTCAAATTGCGCACGCCGCCGGCGTGCCTTTGTTGGTCGATGCCACCCTCACCTCGCCCTGGTTGATGAAGCCCTTTGAACATGGCGCAGACTTGATCGTGCACTCAGCCACGAAATTTTTATCGGGCCACGGCACCGTGATTGGCGGCTTGGTCGTTGATGGCGGCAGCTTTGATTGGTCAGGTCCTCACACACAAGGAAAATTTGCGGAGCTCACGCAAGCCTACGAAGGCTTTCACAACATGGTGTTCAACGAGGAAAGTACGGTGGGGGCATTTTTATTGCGTGCCCGCCGGGAGGGTCTGCGCGACTTTGGCGCTTGCATGAGTCCGCACACCGCGTGGCTCATTTTGCAAGGCATCGAAACACTGCCACTTCGCATGGCTCGTCATGTGAGCAACACCGAAAAGGTGGTGAACTTCTTGGCGGCACACCCCATGGTGAGCCGTGTGGGCCACCCCATGCTAGAGACACATCCCAGCCACGCATTGGCCCAAAAATTATTGCCACGCGGGGCTGGCTCTGTGTTCAGTTTTGACATCCAAGGCACCCGCGAGCAAGGCAAGGCCTTCATCGAAGCTTTGCAAGTTTTCAGTCACTTGGCCAATGTGGGCGATTGCCGTTCTTTGGTCATTCATCCCGCTAGCACCACGCACTTCAGGGTTGACGATGAAACTCTCAAGGCTTCCGGCATTGGCCCCGGTACGGTGCGTTTGTCCATTGGCTTAGAAGATCCCGATGATTTGATTGACGATTTAAAACGCGCGCTCAAGGCCGCCGAAAAAGCGGCCCTTCAAAGTGGAGGTGCCGCATGATTTACAACGTACAAGGTG
>CALCBL010000597.1 GCA_937897495.1 uncultured Burkholderiales bacterium | reverse complement strand
CCAACAATGTTAGGGCCGTCGCCACGATCAATCCGCCCATGATGGCCACTGCCATGGGCCCCCAAAACACACTTCGAGAAAGAGGAATCATGGCCAGTACGGCGGCCGCTGCCGTGAGAACAATGGGTCGCAAGCGGCGCACGGCCGACTCCACAATAGCCTCCCAAGCGGGAACGCCCGCCGCTCTGTCCTGCTCAATTTGATCGATCAGGATGACTGAATTGCGCTGAATCATTCCCATCAGCGCAATGACCCCTAATAAAGCCACAAAGCCAAAAGGCCGATCAAGCACCAACAAGGCCCCCGCCACACCTGCGATACCCAAGGGTCCTGTGAGGAACACCAAGAAGGCACGGCTGAAGCTTTGGAGTTGCAGCATCAAAAGCGTGAAGGTGACAAACAACATGAGTGGCAGACCTGCCGCAATAGAGGCGGAGCCTTTCGAGCTTTCCTCCACGGCACCTGCTACTTCAATGCGGTATTCGCCAGCATCTGTTTCCTGCCACTTGGCCTCTAATTTTTTCAAATCAGGCAACAACTGCTGAGTCACTGTGGCGCCTTGAATACCCTCAATCACATCGGCATTGACAGTGATCGCATAGCTGCGTCCTTCGCGCCACATCACGCCAGGTTCCCAATTGAATACAGGTTTGGCAATTTGCAAAAGAGGAATCGATTTGCCAGACGCGGTGGGCACATAGGCGCCCGCCAAATCGGTAATGGCATCGCGTTCAGACTGGGGTTGTCTGATCACAATGTCAATCAGCTTGTCGCCATCGCGGTATTGACCAATGGTCGATCCAGAAGCGATGGTCCGAGAAGCTTGCGCAATTGATTGGCTGGTGACACCCAAAGCGCGCGCTTTGGCTTGGTCGACTTCTAGGCGAATGACTTTGACCGATTCATTCCAGTTGTCATTGACACCCCGTGTATTGGAATTGGTCCGCATGACGGCCTTCACTTCATCCGCCTTCAAGCGCAGCGCCAACGGATCGGCTCCCACAACCCTGAACTGCACGGGATAAGGCACAGGTGGGCCGTTGGGCAACAGTTTGACGCGCCCGCGAACTTCAGGAAATTCTGCGGCCAAAATGGCTGGCAATTTGACACGCAGAGATTCCCTGACTTTCAAATCTTTGGACACCACAATCATCTGTGAAACATTGGACTGAGGGAATATTTGATCAAGCGGCAAGTAAAAACGCGGTACACCCGAGCCCACCCAAGTACTCACCGAGTTCACGCCTTGCTCAGACATCAATCTCTTTTCAACACGCTTGGCCACTTCCTCGCTGGCAACAAAACTGGCGCCTTCAGGCAACCACACTTCCACCATGATTTCGGGTCGGCTGGAGTCAGGGAAAAATTGTTGCTGGACTTTGCCCATGCCCACAATGCCCATCACAAACAAGCCCAATGTGATGGCAATGGTTTTCCATTTATGGATGACGCACCAAGTGACCGCACGGCGAAAGACTTGATAAAACGGTGTGTCAAACATTTCATGAGCGACAGCCTCCTCAGAACCTCCGACATGGGGCGGTACTTTCAAAAGCAAAGTCCCCAAATAGGGCACAAAATAAACAGAGGCCACCCAACTGATGAGGAGCGCAATGACGGTAACGGCAAAAATAGCAAAGGTGTATTCACCCGTTATGGATTTGGCCAAACCAATGGGCAAAAAGCCAGCCGCCGTAATGAGGGTGCCCGTGAGCATGGGCATGGCTGTGAGCTCATAGGCGAAGGTGGCGGCACGGACTTTGTCATAGCCCTCCTCCATTTTTCGAACCATCATTTCGACGGCAATGATGGCATCGTCAACCAACAATCCCAGCGCAATGATGAGTGAGCCCAATGAAATTTTATGCAGACCAATGCCGAAATAATCCATGGCTAAAAAAGTGACTGCCAAGACCAGTGGAATGGTAATGCCCACCACCAAACCAGGTCGAATGTCCAAAGTCCACCGGCGCCATAAAGGATGTGTACCTTGGCGCTTGTGCAAACCAAGCGCCAAGAAACTGACAGCCAGCACAATGGCAACTGCTTCTACCAAAGTTTTCAAAAACTCGTTCACCGAAGTTGAGACGGCTTGAGGTTGATCTTGGACTTGTACCAACTTCACGCCAACGGGCAGTGACTTTTCAATGCTCGCAATACTGACTTTGAGCGCTTGGCCCAGTTCAATGATGTCGCCGCCCTTGGCCATGGACACACCCACACCAATGACTTGTTCACCGTTGTGTCGCACTTTGACTTGGGGTGGGTCGATGTAATCGCGCTTGATGACGCCCAAATCACCCAACCTAATTTGCTGCCCTGACATACCGCGAATTGGCATTTGCCTGAGAGACTCTAAGTCATTGAACTGCCCATTCACACGAAGTTGAATGGCATCGTTCGGTAGATTCAAAGTGCCAGCTGATTCAATGGCATTTTGCTGACCCAACTGCGCAATGACAGACCCCATGTCAATGCCCATTGCAGCCAGTTTCTTTTGAGAAATTTCGATGAATACTTTTTCATCTTGAACGCCGAAAAGCTCGACCTTGGCAACGTCTTTCACGCGCAAGATTTTTTGCCTAACTTCGTCCGCAAACTTCTTCACCTCTGCCGGTGTAAAGCCGTCTGCTTGCAAGGCATAAATGACGCCATACACATCGCCAAAATCATCAATAAAGAAAGGGCCCACCACACCAGCAGGCAATGTGCCGCGCATGTCACCGATTTTTTTGCGAACGGTGTACCAAATGTTGGCTACCTCAGACGGCT
>CALCBL010000596.1 GCA_937897495.1 uncultured Burkholderiales bacterium | reverse complement strand
GCGGCGGGCTTGTTTGTGGTGGCGGAGCCTGGCCCAGTCTTGGCCAACTATGGTTTGGACACATTGCGTTTTGTGAAACCTGTGGGCTTAGGTGACAGCATTCAGGTGCGCCTGACATGCAAACGCAAAATTGACCGCAATAAGAAAGATGCCAACGGCCAAGGGCAGGGCGTGGTGGCATGGGATGTGGAGGTGACCAACCAAGACAAAGAATTGGTGGCCAGTTACGACATTCTCACTTTGGTTGCCAAGAGGCATTAACCTGCAGAGGTCTTCAAATCCCCTACAAAATTTGGGCTTAAATCAATGCAGACTTTTCAATTTGTAAGACTTCATTTCTAATCTGGTCATCGTTGGGGAGTAGCTCAATTTCCTCGTGCTCAGTACAGCCTCTAGGCGCACGTCGAGATCAACAAATCGTCATTACGGAGTTTTTACTTCCGGTTTGTTGGGCATATAACTGATTCATTACAAGCAAAGCAAGACCTTCGATCTCTCGTGTCACGCGTGTCATTCTGATATTCGTGGCTTGTTCGGATCGTTATTGAAGGTCTTTCATGGAATTGTTCTCAATGCCATGGTGGTCAGCGTTGCTGGCCATCATTCTTATAGATTTGGTTTTAGCTGGCGACAACGCCATCGTCATTGCGCTTGCTGCGCGCAACCTCCCTGCGGAACATCAAAACAAAGCCATCATGTGGGGCACAGTGGGTGCCATTGTGGTTCGCTCTGCAATGACTGTTGGTGTTGTATGGCTCCTGAAGATTCCCGGCCTCATGTTGGTGGGCGGTCTTGGGCTCTTGTGGATCGCCTACAAGCTCATCACCGATACTTCTGAAGACGAACATGAAGGCTCAGGCGCCACCACTTTCTGGGGTGCCATGAAAACGATTGTTGTGGCTGACGCTCTGATGGGAGTCGACAACGTCTTGGGTGTCGCTGGCGCTGCTAATGGCGACTTTACGCTGGTCGTCATTGGCCTGCTTATCAGCATTCCCATTGTGGTGCTGGGCAGCAAATTGGTTTTGCGCTTGGTCGAAAAATGGCCAGTGATCATTCACTTGGGTGCTGCCGTTTTAGCCTTTACCGCGGCCCAAATGATCATCAATGAAAAACTCTTAGATCCCATTTTTGATGGCGGCGAAACCATCAATCTTTTAGCCCGTGGCGCAACTTATGTTATGGCCATTGCGGGTGTTTTGGGCTTGGGCTGGTGGGCCACTAGAAGACAGGAGAGCTCTGGAACTGAAACTCAATCGATTTAACAACTTTTTTAACAGGAGAAAAATATGGAAACATTCATTGTTTACCTAGACGACAAGCATTATGCACTCCAACAAATTGTTCCCATGCTGCCTGCCAAGGGCTCTGAAAATGGCGCAGCAAATTGGATTTTGATTGGGTGTCCGCCAAGACTCAACCGCCATACAGGCCGTTGGTTAACACATTCAGCGCAAAAGAAATGGCGCCAAGAATGGACGCGAGAGGCAACTGACGAATTGCTCAACATGCTCCAAGATTTGGGCAACACAGTTTCAGTGCGAACCGCGGAAGGACCCCTTGCGGAGTTCACCAAGCAAGTCAAAGGCGAGGTGGGTGTTGCCAGAGTGGTCGATGCACGCAGGCCAAAGTTGTCGGTGAATCTGCCGCCTGTGACTTCAGATCAGCCACAAGAGAAGCCCAACAATTGGACTTTGCCAGGCGGTGTCTTGGCCATGAGTGCTGTCATCGTGATGGCCAGCGAATAAAAAACTGTTGCCACAACAAAAAGGCCTTCCAGTGATGAGCTGGAAGGCCTTTTGTTTGCGCTGTATGTTGGCAGCGCATGTCGACTCTCAAATTACATCGTATCGATGAAGCTGCGCAGTTTGTCGCTTCTGCTTGGGTGCTTCAGTTTGCGCAGTGCTTTGGCTTCGATCTGACGAATGCGCTCGCGCGTCACATCAAATTGTTTGCCCACTTCTTCTAGGGTGTGGTCGGTTGACATTTCAATGCCAAAACGCATGCGCAGCACTTTGGCTTCGCGGGGTGTGAGGCTGTCTAGGATGTCTTTGACCACATCGCGCAATCCGGCTTGCATGGCTGCATCGATAGGCGCTGTGTTGGCGCTGTCTTCGATGAAATCGCCCAAATGGCTGTCATCGTCGTCACCGATCGGCGTTTCCATAGAGATAGGCTCTTTGGCAATCTTCATGATCTTGCGAATCTTGTCTTCCGGAATTTCCATCTTCTCGGCCAAGATGCTGGCATCGGGCTCAAAGCCAAACTCCTGCAAGTGCTGGCGAGAAATACGGTTCATCTTGTTGATCGTCTCGATCATGTGAACTGGAATTCGGATGGTGCGGGCCTGGTCGGCAATCGAGCGGGTAATGGCCTGACGAATCCACCAAGTGGCATAAGTAGAGAACTTATAACCACGGCGGTATTCGAACTTGTCCACGGCCTTCATCAAACCGATGTTGCCTTCTTGAATCAAATCGAGGAACTGCAAACCACGGTTGGTGTATTTTTTGGCAATTGAAATGACCAAACGCAAGTTGGCTTCGATCATCTCTTTCTTGGCGTGGCGTGATGAGCGCTCGCCCGCATTCATGCGTTTGTTGATGTCTTTCAGTTCATCCAAAGGAACCACCACGCGCGATTGCAAGTCAGTGAGTTTTTGCTGCAAGTCTTGAATGGGCGGAATGTTGCGGCCCATGACCGTACTCCAGGGCTTGCCAGCTGCGGCTTGTTTTTCGATCCATTTCAAATCGAGCAAGTTTGACTTAATTCGTTGGTTGTTTTTGTCGCGACCACTGAAGTCGGCAATGAACAAATCTTGGGGGTAGCCACATTTGTCCACAATGATGCGGCGCATTTCGCGTTCTTTTTTGCGCACATCGTCCACATGACCGCGCACCATGTCGCACAGCTTTTCAATGGTTTTGGCCGTGAATCGAATGGTCATCAATTCTTCAGACAACGCGAATTGCGCCTTTTGATAGGCGGGTGTGCCCCAGCCTTCTTTTTCATAGATCTTGTGAACTTGTTCGAACAGCTCGGTGATGCGGTCGAATCGCTCTAAGGCTTGGTTCTTCAACTCTTCCAATTTTTTGGTCAGAGCTTTGGAGCCACCTTTGCCATCGTCGTCATCTGACTCATCGAATTCATCGAAGTCTTCTTCAGCCACATAGTCATCGGCTTCATTGATGTTGGAAAAACCATCTACCACCGTGGAGATGACGATTTTGCCTGAGCGAATTTCACCCGCAAGGCGAAGAATCTCAGCGATGGTGGCCGGCGATGCGCTGATCGCGGTCATCATGTTCATCAAGCCGCCTTCAATGCGCTTGGCAATTTCAATTTCGCCTTCGCGTGTCAGCAACTCAACGGTACCCATTTCGCGCATGTACATGCGAACGGGATCTGTGGTTCGGCCGAACTCGCTGTCTACAGTGGACAGCGCAGCCTCGGCAGCTTCTTCAGCTTCTTCTTCGGTTGAGCCTGTTGGGGCGTTGTCAGTGATGATCAAAGACTCGGCATCGGGTGTTTGCTCGTAAACGGCAACGCCCAAGTCGTTCAAGGTGGCAATGACCACTTCCATTGTTTCAGCATCGACCAGCTTGTCTGGCAAGTGGTCTGAAATTTCACCGTGTGTGAGATAGCCACGCGTTTTGCCCAACTTGATCAAAGCCTTGAGGCGTTGACGGCGCTTGGCCATGTCTTCTTCGGACAAGACTGTTTCGTCTAAGCCAAACTCTTTCATCAAGGCGCGTTCTTTGGCCTTGCTGATCTTCATGCGAAGGGGTTTGACTTTTTCTGTCGACTCCGGAATAGGCTCGCCGACCAAGTCGTCCTCGATGTCGCTCATGTCATCGTGAATGGGCGCTGTATCTGCCTTGGACTTTCGGCCGCGCTTGGCGCTTTCAGCCTGGACCGC
>CALCBL010000595.1 GCA_937897495.1 uncultured Burkholderiales bacterium | reverse complement strand
CACAAGTTGAACGCCTTTGCCATCTGTGGCGGCCATGACTTGATCGTAAAAATTGGGTGAACGCGTACAGATTCCCAAGTCCAAACCAAGGAGGGCCAGCTTGTTCAATTTTTCTTGCGAACCCGATGTGCCAATGACCTTGGCACCCAAGGCCTTGGCCATTTGCAAGGAGGCCACGCCCACACCCGAAGAAACACCATTGACCAACAGCCAGTCATTGGCCTTTAAGCGGCCCTGTTGCACCAACAAGTCGTAGGTCACCAAAAAGGTCAGTGGAATGCAAGACGCTTCTTCGTAGGATACGTTGGCAGGGATGGGCATCATTTCTTTGATGTCCATCAGCGCATATTCAGAAAAGGTGGCAGCGCACCTGGCCATGACGCGATCGCCCAATTTGAGACCCGTGGCGGCAGTCACTTTTTCGCCCAGCGCTGTAATTTCGCCAGCGCCTTCCATGCCAATGGCTTTGGCGCCTTGGCTGCCGTGCAGGCCGTGCCCTTTGATAAATTCACCTCGGTTCAATCCAGCCGCATGAATCTTGACCAGTGCCTGTGTAGGACCGGGTACAGGCATGGGAACTTCTCTCAATTCAATGGGGTTTGGCACATCCCCAACATGCATCCAATAAGACTTCATGTTCATTGACCTTTAAAGACAGGTTTGCGTTTTTCCATAAAAGCTTTTCGGCCTTCTGCGTAATCGGCTGAGTCAAAGCAGTTTCGGATGAGTTGTTGGCACAGCGCCATGTCAAGCTCTGGCGATGGTTTTAAAATTTCTCGCGTGATGGCTTTGGCCGCTGCAATGGTGATGGGTGCGTTGTGGCCCAAGGCTGTGGTGTATTCATTCAAAAGTGCGGCCAATTGATCTGGCGCGCACACGCGGCTAACTAAACCTAGTTGCAGAGCTTCCTGTGCATCAACTCTTCTGGCAGTGAAGAATAAATCTTTGGCCGCACCCGGCCCAATCAGGTCAATCAAATTCTTCATGGCCGAGTAACGGTACCCAAGTCCTAGTTTGGCTGCAGGCACAGAGAACACAGCATCGCTGGCTGCAATGCGCATGTCGCAACTGATGGCCACATTGATGCCGCCCCCAATGCAGTAGCCCTTGATGCAAGCCAGCGTGGGCTTGGGAAAGTTGTAGATGCTCATGAGTGCCGTCTCGGCCATGTGCTCATAACGTGTGACGGCTTCCTTGGCAGCGCGCATGTCTTCAAACTGAGAGATATCGGCGCCAGATACAAAGGCTTTTTCGCCAGCGCCCGAAAATACAACCAGTCGAACGCGTGAATCTGACTCTGCTTGGGTTAACAAAAGAGGGACAGCCTCCCACATGTCAACAGACAGTGCGTTGTGTTTGGCCACATTGTTAAATCGAATGTGCAGGGTGGTCTGATCCAACCACGTTTCAACACGTTCGGTGGGCGATGTGTAATTAACTTCACTCATTAATAAACTCCAGTGGATTTCAAGCGCGTTAAGTCTTCTGCCTGAACGCCAATTTCTTTCAGTATTTCTTCGGTGTGCTCGCCGCGGCGCGGTGCCGACCGCGCGATGGTGCTAGGGGTGCGCTCCAGTTGCACAGGCTGGCCCACCATGCGCTGAGGTCCTTGGTGTTTTGAGACCACATCTTTGACCATGTTGAGGTGTTTTATTTGAGGCTCTTCAAAGACTTGGTCCAT
>CALCBL010000594.1 GCA_937897495.1 uncultured Burkholderiales bacterium | reverse complement strand
GCAAGGGCCAACGCACAGCTAAGCGCGCCTTAACTGCCTTTGAGTGCTTCGTGAAAGGCGATCATTTCTTTTTTGATGCCAGCAATCATGGATGAGAGATCAGAGGTGATCATCACCATATCAAAGCCACGCTTAACCGATGCTGCTGCAAACTCAGCACTCGCGCAATGCATGCACACTTTTTTGCCATGGCGATGGGCCACTTCTTTAATACGGTCGCAGGTGGACATGTGAAGCGGATCTGGGTTGTCAGCGCGTGGCGCCATACCCAAAGCGTAAGAAAGATCAGCGGGACCAATGTAGATGACATCTACACCAGGTGTCGCGCAAATTTCTTCCAAATTGTTCAGGCCTTCTTTCGTCTCGATCATGGCCATCAACAGGATTTCATCATTGGCTTTAGAAAAATAATCTGGGCCGTGAATTTGCAAAGCACGGACAGGGCCTGACGAACGGTCACCAACTGGTGGATAGCGGCAAGCCGAAACTGCCTTACGGGCTTCCGCAGCGTTATTGATAAGGGGAACAATGATGGCTGAGGCGCCGAAGTCCAAGGCTTTCATGATGGCGGCGGGTTCATTCCAACCCACACGCACGACTGGGGCTGCATCGGTTGCTGAAACTGCTTGCAGCATTTCCATCAAATTGCTCAAGCCCGTAACGCCATGCTGCATATCTATACACACCGCATCAAAACCTTGTCTGGCCATTATTTCAGCTGTAAAGGTATTGGCGATGGAGAGCCATCCCAAGGTAACGGGCTTGCCTTGCGCCCATAGTTGCTTAATTTTGTTGGGTTTCATTTTGATTACTTGATGTGAACTTCGTTAAGTCTGCATTATGAAGAGTATCTGCAAAATTGGGGGAATGCCAGATCTTGTTCAAGTATGTGCACCAATTACGGTCACACCTAGGGTTTTCATCCTATTGCAATGCCTGCGAACTTGTTAATTTGTGAGTGTCATCTTTGCCCACACATGGGCTGCGCTCGCACAACTCAAGGAGATCCTTCATGTTCAAGAAATTTCTTTCCGCTCTCGTGGTGTCAAGTTTGTGGCTTTCAGGTGCAGCCATGGCACAAACCAAACAAATCAAAGTGGGTGTGATTTTTGATATGTCTGGCCCCTTGGCCGCAGGTGGCTCCAATGCCAGCTATCTGGGCACCAAATACGCCATTGACATGATCAACGAAAGAGGCGGCGTAGAGGGTCACAGAATTGTGCCCATTTACGTTGATGCTCAAAGTAAAACCGAAGTGGCCATCAATGAAACCGAGCGCTTGCTGAACCAAGAAAAGGTAGACGTCATCATGGGCGTTTTCTCTTCTGCCCAATGCGTTCCCATGGCCCAGCGCGTCGACCAAGCCAAGAAATTCATGTGGGCCAATGTCTGCGTGTCTTCAGCTGTTTTCAAAGACAAGAACCTGAGAAACGTGTTTCGGGCGCAAGTTCACTCTGATCAAATGGGCGAAGCTTCGTGTCGCTTTTTAGGTGAAAACAGCAAAGCCAAATTGGGCAAAGAAGTTAAAGACCTCAAAGTGGCCATCATTTATGAAGACGGCCCTTACGGAGCAGGTGTTGCATCAGGCAACGACTCGGTATGCAAACAATTGGGCATGCAAGTGGTCTTGAAAGAAGGCTACGCTGCCACATCCCCCGACCTGTCTCCCTTGGTGACCAAGTTGCGCCGTGCGCGTCCCGATGTGATCTTGCACACGGGCTACAACCCCGACATCACTTTGTTCTTGCGCCAAGCCAAAGAGCAAGGTTTGAAGTGGGATGCCCTGATTGG
>CALCBL010000593.1 GCA_937897495.1 uncultured Burkholderiales bacterium | reverse complement strand
AATTCAGATTTAGTGAACATCTAAGTAGGAGCCATACGGCTCTAGGTTTTGCGCATTTTTCACTAATGGATACTACCTATAAAGTCTAATATCCCCCATGTTTTAATAAGTTTGCAAGATTGCACGTAAACAGCGCTCTGCCATGGAATTAAAACGATGAAAAAAGACAAAAGCACCCAACCTGTAGTGGTCATCACTGGAGGAGCTCGTGGCATTGGTCTTGAAATTGCACAGCAATTTTTGAACAAAGATTACCGGGTTGCCATCCTCGACATTGAAAAGGCCACGCTCACCAAAACTGAAGCACAACTCAATCATGAAAATGTGCTTGCCATTCACTGCGACGTCTCCAAACCGCAGAAAGTGGCGGCGGCTGTAGCCAAGATTGAAAAGAAATTTGGCCGAATCGACTCACTGGTGAATAACGCGGGCGTCGCCATCTTCAAGCCGATCTTAGAAATCACCTGGCAAGATTGGCGCCACATCATGGACACCAATTTGGATGGCACGTTTTTGTGCACTCAAGCTTGCGCGCCCATCATGCTAAAAAATGGCGGCGGCAGTGTTGTCAACATTGCATCGATATCGGGACTGCGTGCCAGTACCTTGCGCGTAGCCTATGGCACCAGCAAAGGGGCCATCGTTCACCTTACCAAACAACAGGCGGCCGAGTTGGGTGATGTCGGAATTCGCGTCAACTGTGTCGCGCCTGGCCCCGTCCTTACAGAAATGGCCAAGCTGGTTCACAGCACCGCCATTATCAAAGACTACTTCGACGCAATTCCGCTTAACCGTTACGGTAGCACCACTGAAATTGCCAACACCGTCGTGTTTCTTTGCAGTGCAGAAGCCAGTTTCATCAATGGGCAAACGATTGCAGTAGATGGCGGTTTTGACGCATCAGGAGTCGGCATACCTACCTTGCGCAAAAATCGCGCGGCAACTTCTGCTTCAAAAATTCAACTGAAAAAACGCAAATCATGAGTGCATCAGCCACTGCAAACACACCCCACATCATTGGCTGGGGACACACTCCATTTGGCAAACTCGACAACACCGACCTTGAACAACTCATCAGAGATGCGGCCTTGCCAGCCGTTGCCAGCGCCGGTCTTGAACTGAAAGACATTGACGGTATTTTTGTGGGCCACTTCAATGGTGGTTTTGTTCGACAAGATTTCAGCGGCGCCATGGTGGCGGTGGCCATTCCCGAATTCAGACACGTCCCTTCGGTGCGACTGGAAAACGCCTGCGCTACAGGCTCCGCTGCCATTTGGGCCGCCATTGACGCTCTACAAAGTGGCCGTGTTAAACGCGCACTGGTCATTGGCCTTGAGAAAATGAACACCCTGCCCTCGGCTCAAATCGGTGAGGTACTGCTTCGCTGCTCATACGTCAAAATGGAAGGCGAAACACCTTCTGGTTTTGCAGGCGTCTTTGGCAACATTGCCAGCAGCTACTTTGAGCGATTTGGCGATCAATCAGATGCACTGGCCAGCATTGCCGCAAAAAATCATGTCAATGGCATGAACAATCCCTACGCACACATGAAGCGTGATTTCGGTTTTGATTTTTGCAGACAGCCCTCAGAAAAGAACCCCTTTGTGGCCGGCCCACTCAAGCGTTCCGACTGTTCTTTGGTTTCAGACGGTGCAGCTGCCATGGTGCTGTCGCTTGAAACCATTGGCAACGCCACAGTTCCGGCCGTCAAATGGCGCTCACGCACTCAAGTAAATGACTTTCTGCCCTTGTCCATGCGTGACCCCACCCGGTTTGAGGGCGCTGCCTTGGCTTGGAAAAAAGGTCTGGCCGATGCCCACATTGATTTGGCAGACTTGCAGTTTGTCGAAACACACGATTGCTTCACAGTTGCAGAGTTGCTGGAATATGAAGCAATGGGACTGGCGCCATACGGTCAAGGCGCCAGGGTGATTTTGGACGGCGTCTCCACCATGCAAGGAAAGCTGCCTGTAAACCCCTCTGGTGGTTTGAAATCAAAGGGGCACCCGATTGGGGCCACAGGCGTTTCTCAGCACGTGATGGCCGCCATGCAACTCTCTGAAACGGCTGGCAACATGCAAGTTGCCAATGCCCATTTAGGCGCGGTATTTAACATGGGCGGTGCTGCCGTAGCCAACTACTTGAGTATCTTGGAGAAGGCGTGAATTCTGCGCAAGTCATGAACTTGGGGCAACTGCTCAACCAGAGCTCTCAACAGTTTCCTCAGCGCATCGGCCTCATTCAAGGTGACCAACAATGGACTTGGCACCAGTTGCAAGAGCGGGTCCACGCCATGGCCCATGCGCTGCAGCAACTCGGTGTTCAAAAAGGCGACAAGATCCTCGCGCAGTCGCGCAACAATGTCCAAATGTTTGAGAGTTGTTGGGTGGCGTTCCAACTCGGCTGTGTTTGGGTGCCAACCAATTTTCGATTGTCGCCACCCGAGGTGGCCTATTTGGCGCAATCTAGTCATGCCAATGTGATCATTTGCGAAAGTGTGTTTGCGCAGCACATGGATGCCGCCTTGGCGGCGGCGCCCACACTTCAACACGTGATTGCCATTGGCCCCGCAAGACCAACCGAACACAGCTACGAAGATTTGGTCACACGCAATCTAGGGCAGCAGCCTTCCGAAACCGTGGTCAGCTATGACGATCCACTTTGGTACTTCTACACTTCTGGAACCACCGGCAAACCCAAGGCGGCCATTCTCACGCATGGGCAAATGAGTTTTGTAGTGACCAACCATTTGGCCGACCTCATTCCTGGAACCAACGAGAATGACTGCTCTATTGCCGTTGCGCCTTTGTCGCATGGCGCAGGCATTCATGCCTTGTTGAATGTGGCGCGTGGTGCCCCTACTATTTTGCTACCCACTGAAAAACTGATCCCCGAAATGTTCTGGCAGTTGGTAGAAAAACACCGCGTAACCAATTTATTCACAGTTCCCACCATTGTGAAAATGTTGGTGGAAGATGAAGCGGTCGACCGCTACGATCACAGTTCTCTCAAATATCTCATTTACGCTGGCGCCCCCATGTACAGGGCCGATCAAAAGTTCGCACTGCAAAAACTGGGCAATGTGTTGGTGCAGTACTTTGGCCTAGGCGAAGTGACAGGTTGTATCACCGTTTTACCCAAACACATGCACAGCGCTGATGATGCCAACCCCAATGCCAACATCGGCTCTTGCGGAAGGCCGAGAACAGGTATGCAAGTAGCTGTGCTTAAGGAAGATCTGAGCCCTGCTGCTCAAGGTGAGATCGGTGAGATTTGTTGCCGAGGCCCTGCTGTGTTT
>CALCBL010000592.1 GCA_937897495.1 uncultured Burkholderiales bacterium | reverse complement strand
GTGAACTATACCGTTGGCGGTGTAGAACAAACAGGCAAGGATACCTTTGGCACCTGCATTAGAAACACTGACCCTTGCACCAACGCTGGCTTACCTAGCGTGTCAATTCCTGCAGGGCTAACCCCTGCGGGAATGCCTGTGGGCATGCAGATCGATGGGCCTTTAGGCACGGACGCAAATTTGCTCTCTATCGGTATGGGTATCGAAGAAGTGTGGGGCTCAGTCAGGGCGCCCGCCATCTGAAGAAATTTGATTAACAAGCAGTCAATTCACTTTCACGGCCAAGCGGATTCAATTCCTCTTGGCTGTGATTTGTATTTAACTACCCAGCTTGGCGAATTTGATGCTGCGTGACTTCAGATCAACCCACGATTGGTCGTGAGGATTGGGGAAAAACCTGAGAATAATAGATTTTATCCATTACACCAAGTTGTCTATGCTTTAGCCAATGAACACTGCATACGATGTCCGAGGTGGCAACGCCCACCACATGTACCACCCCATGATCGACCCCAAGGTGGTTCAAGCCTATCCGCCATTGATTGTGGACCGTGCGGATGGTGTTTACATCTTTGACATTGATGGCAATCGCTATTTAGACACTGTCGCATCTCTTTGGAATGTCAACGTAGGACATAACCGCAGAGAAGTCATTGATGCCATCAAAACTCAACTCGACAAACTGGCCTACTACTCCACATTTCAGAACACCTCCAACCCGCCAGCCATCGAACTGTCGATGAGGTTGATGGACATGTTCAAACCAGAAAAGATGAGCAAAGCATTTTTCTCATCGGGCGGGTCGGATGCAATTGAAACTGCACTCAAATTAGCACGCCAATATTGGAAGTTGGTGGGACAACCCAACAGACACCAATTTATTTCACTGAAGTGGGGCTATCACGGTGTTCATTTTGGCGGTGCTTCGATCAACGGAAATCCAATGTTTCGAAATGCATACGAACCCTTGTTGCCCGGTTGCCATTTAACTGAAACGCCCTATACCTATCGCAATCCTTGGAATGAATCCGATCCAGAGAAGTTGTCCCAACTGTGCTTGAATGATCTGTCTGAACTCATTCAGAAAATTGGCGCTGGCAATATTGCGGCCCTGGTTGCTGAACCGGTGCAAGGCGCGGGCGGCGTGATTGTGCCCCATGCCAGTTATTGGCCAGGTATGCGCAAATTACTCGATGAGCATGGCATCTTGCTGATCAGCGACGAAATTGTGACGGGGTTTGGCCGTATTGGCTCGCTTTGCGGTGCACGCGCATGGGGTGTTGCACCAGACATCATGGCCATGGCAAAGGGCATCAACTCAGGTTATGTGCCATTGGGTGCCACCTTGGTCAATGAACGCATCGCCAGTGCATGGGAGCAACCTAATGTGCCTGCAGCCATGATGCATGGCTACACGTATTCTGGCCATGCGTTGGCGTGTGCAGCTGCTAACGCCAACTTAGACATTGTGACCCGCGAGGACTTACCTGGCAACGCACTTCACGTAGGAACTTATTTTCAAGATTCGTTGCAACAGTTGATGAAGTATTCGCATGTGGGTGAAGTTCGGGGCAAAGGACTCATGGCTGCCGTTGAATTAGTGGCAGACCGTGCAACCAAAGAAATGCTCACGCCGCCTTCTCCTTATATCCAAGCGCTGGTGGGCACTTCACGTCAAGAAGGTGCAATGATTCGCGTGCAAGGTAACCGACTGATTTTGTCGCCACCTTTGGTTTTCACAAACGCACATGTCGACGAAACATTGAGAATTTTGAACATCGCTTTTTCTGCAGCAGAAAATATCTAAAACCTATTTTTCCAACCTAAGGAGTTACAAATGAACGCACGCATCCGCATCTTGTCATTGGCTGTCTTGAGCTTAGTGGCGGCACTTCCAAGCTTGGCACAAGATAGGTGGCCAAGCAAACCTATTGAGATCATTTATCCCTACCCTCCAGGTAACGAAATGGATGTTGTCACACGGTTGTTGGCAGAAGGAATGAGCAAACGACTAGGCGTGCCTGTTCAAGTCATTAACAAACCAGGCGGCGGCGGTGTCGTAGGGTTTGCAGAAATGACCAGAGCAAAACCAGACGGTTACACCATCGGCACCTGGACGCCTGGGCCCGGTATTTCACAAATTGTTGCAGGCAACACGCCTTACAAAATGAGTGACTATCAATCTGTAGGAGGCATGCTGATCAACGACTTTGTATTGGCAGCGCGAGGTGACATTCCTGCCAACAATCTGAAAGATTTCGCAGCATGGGCCAAGAAAAATGGCAAGCCAGTGATCATTGCCAGCTACGCACCGGCAGCAGTTCCTGCTCTGATTGCTGCAAAAATAGCAAAGAGAGATGGCTGGCCCTACAAGGTAGTTTCATTTCCCAATCCAAGTATCAAGGAACTTATTGCGGGGGATGCTGACGTTTCGACTGCGGGTGCTGAAGGCGCTATGAGTTATGCAAAAGCAGGGCAAACCAAAATATTGTCAGCTTGGGGGCCCGATCGAAATCCTGTTTTCCCTAACGTTGCAACCCTCAAAGAAGAAGGTTATGGCGATTTGTACTCATGGGGCGGCATGGCAGCGCCTGTAGGTGTTCCAAAAGACATCATCAACAAGCTTTCCAGTGTCATGATGGAAGCACTGAAAGACAAGCCCGTGCAAGACCAATTCAAAAAAGCAGGCATACCCGCACTGCCCATGACGGCAGATCAAATGAGCAAACGTGTGGTTGACGACAGCAAATGGATTACTGAATTGATGACTGAATTGGGCATGACGAAAAAGTGATGTCGTCTTTACAAGCAAGGCTAGCCAAGTGGTCATGGGATCGGTTTTTTCTGTTGGCCTTGTCATTCATCGCGGTATGCGTTTGGTATTTTTCTACCCAACTCATACAGCCTTATCCTCACAATGCAAATTGGTTTGAGTCTACTGCGCTGTTTCCCAAACTTTCATTGCTGATCGTGGCTGTTGCAGGGTTGATTGAAATTTACCAACGCCGTCACCAAATGGCATCAGGCGAGTCCGAGGAGCTCGATTCGAGCGCCGCTAACATTCAAGACGCCATCTCGATGGTGGTGGCATTTGCTTTGTACATGCTTGCTGTTCCTTTTTTAGGCTACCTAATCAGTACCCTGTTATTTCTGTCAGTGGGTTGCTGGTTACTTCAATTCGATTTTCGAACTAGCATGCTTTTGGCCATCACACTGTCAGTGACCATGTGGGTGGTGTTTGTGAAGGTACTCAAGGTTTATTTTGGCCATGCTTGGTTGATTTAAAAATGGAGTTCATTGACGCACTTTCGGGAGGATTTTCTTCACTGAGCACCCTCCCAATTGCATTGGCTCTGATCGTTGGTGCAGCCTTGGGCATTGTTGTCGGCGTTTTGCCTGGTGTTGGCCCTGGTGTCACCATCGCGGTGTTATTACCTTTCACATACGGCATGCCCCCTCTTGGTGGCATCTCTCTTTTGCTAGGTGTTTATTGCGGGGCTTTCTATGGCGGTGCAGTGACTTCCATTTTGATTCGCACACCTGGGGAAGCCTCCTCCATCATGACCATGTTTGATGGCTACCCTTTGGCCAGACAAGGGCAGGCTCAAAGAGCCCTGTCATTGGCTTTTATGTCTGCCTTTGTAGGTGGCATTGCAAGTGCATTGTTGCTTGGATTGGTGGCCCGACCGATGGCCAGTTTTGCAGGAAAATTTGGTGCGGCAGAAAATGTCATGGCCATTTTGTTGGCCGCTGTTTGTATTGGTAAAGCCTATCGCCGTCAGTTTCCTGCCGCCATGATGATGATGGGATTGGGATTTTTCTTGGCCACGGTTGGCATAGACCCCAACTCCAATGAACAACGCTACACCTTCGGCATTCCGGGCATGCTGAGCGGTATTCCATTGGTTCCAGTGGCTGTCGGATTATTTGGCATAGCGCAAGCGCTCGTAATGGTGAGCTCACCAGTTCCGCAGTTTGATTCATCGCTGATTCAGTCCGCAGGTCTATCTTGGCGCGGTTTTTTAGAGCCCTTTCGATACCCCAAGGCCATGCTAAAAGGTTTGTTCTTAGGCTCAGCCATTGGCGTGTTACCTGCTGTTGGCGCAGCATTGTCCACTTCACTTGCTTATTTTTGGGCACAGAAAGGGGCCAAAGATCCTACGCCGTTTGGTCAAGGGAATCCAGAGGGCATTGTGGCGGCTGAATGCGCCAACAATTCCAACTCGGGTGGCGCGATGATTACGGTACTCACGCTTGGCATCCCAGGCGATGCCATCACGGCCATCATCATGGGTGTGTTTGTTGTACATGGCATTGTTCCGGGCCCCTCTCTTTTCACAGATCGGCCCGAAATCATCAACGGTGTTTTGGCATCGTTGTTGATCATCAATTTCGTCATTTTGGGCTTGCTGATTCTGACTGTGAAGCCCTTGGCTCGTTTGGCATATGTCAACCCGAAAATTCTAGGACTTGTGATCTTGGTTTTAGGTTTTGTAGGATCTTATTCGGCAGCAAACTCTATGTACTACGTGATCATTGCTGCTGTATTTGGCGTTTTTGGTTTGGTCTGTGCACGAGGCAACATTCCAACCATCCCCCTTATCTTGGGCATGGTCATGGGCGACACATTAGAGGCTTCATTGCGCCAGTTATTGGGGCGCAGCGATGGTTCTCTTGAGCCATTTGTAACCCGCCCAATGTCTCTTGCCATGCTCATTGCCATCGTGGTCATCTTGTTTTGGCCTTTCTTTATGGCACTAGGAAAGCGCTTCCAGCGCAGCAACACATCTAATCCATCATGAGCCATTTAACAGAACCTGTTTCTCCAGATGAAATTTGGATCAATGGTCGCATTCTGACTTTAGATACAGCCCTACCCCATGCAGAAGCCATTTCAATATTCAAGGGGAAAGTGTTGCAAGTGGGCACCACATCTGAGTTGCTGATGACAGCCAGTTCTCAATCAATCGTTCATGACCTGCAGGGCCATTTTTTAATGCCAGGCTTGATCGACACCCATGCGCATGGTATTTGGGGTGCTTTAAGGGATATGTTTGAAGTTTATGTTGGCTTGTCTTCCTCTTTAGAAAACCTCATGCTGGCTGTAAAGGAACGAGCCAGCAAAGTGCCAACGAGCGAATGGATATCAGGCGGGCCATGGCACATGTCATGGATCGACGATGCTCAGGAACCCCCTCGAAAAATACTTGACCTGGCAGCACCTGATCACCTTGTGGCTCTGAAAGATGTCACCTACCACACAGCATGGCTGAACACAGCTGCTTTAAAGGCTTGCGGCATTGACAAACATACACCGGACCCTGAGGGAGGTCGCATTGGGCGAGACAGTCTAACCGGTGAGCCCAACGGTATTTTGTATGAAAAGGCTCAGAATTTAGTTCGACGCTTTATAGTTCCAAGCAGTGTTCAACTCGCGCATGCTGTGAAGCACATGAGTCACTACTTTCACAGCTTGGGCCTGACTGGCTTCAAAGAAGCCATGGCCAGCGAGGCTGAGTTACAAGCCTATTATTTGGCAGACAAGCAAGGCACATTGAATTTGCATGTAGCAACCCACATGGCCTTGAATTCTCTGACTTCAGAAGGCATGACGCCGATTGATCAATTGTTAATTTGGCGTGATCGTTTTGCATCTGAACATGTTCACACCGCATTTGTGAAATTATTTTTAGATGGCGTTGCACCCAGTTTGACCGCATCTTTTTTAGAGCCCTACTTGCCCATGCCAGGCTGCGCACCTTCCGCGCACAACCCTGATCAATTGCTGGCCATCTCCCCCGACAAACTCGCAGAAATTGTCACCCAACTT
>CALCBL010000591.1 GCA_937897495.1 uncultured Burkholderiales bacterium | reverse complement strand
TTGGTCAACGGCGACCCCCTGCGCAGTTGCGTCGTCTCCTTGTCTTCGGTGCAAGGTCGAGCCGTCACCACACTTTCAGGCTTGGCCAACAATGGCCAGCCAAGCAAACTGCAACAAGCTTTCATCCACGAGCAAGCTGCGCAATGTGGTTACTGCACTTCCGGCATGATCATGCAAGCTCAGTCCTTGTTGGACCGCAATCCAAAACCGACTGAATCTGAGGTCAGAACTGCGCTGGATGGCAACCTGTGTCGCTGTGGCGCCCACAACAGAATCGTGCGTGCCGTCATCCGTGCCGCCCAAGGAGTTTGAGATGACACATTTGCAAACTTCACGCCGTCAATTTCTCAAAACATCTGGGGCTCTCACTCTGAGTTTTGGCATTCCTTTGATGGATGTACATTCTCAGTCAGCCCCTGCGCCCGACAAGCCTAGGTTGGCTGGCGACTTACAAATTCACAGAAAACTCAATGCGTGGATTCGCATCGACAGCGCCAAGCAAATGGTGGAATTGCGCATTGGCAAGGTAGAGCTGGGTCAAGGCATCTTGACCGCTGTCGCCCAAGTTTGCGCGGATGAGTTGGATGTGGATTTTTCCAGAATTCACATCATCTCCGGCGATACAGCCTTGGTGCCCAATGAGGGCGTGACAGCAGGCTCGCTTTCAATGCCTTATTGCGCAACAGCTGTCCAAGCTGCATCGGCTGAAGTGAGAGCCATCTTGTTGGGCTTGGCAGAAGTCAAGTTGAATCAACCCGCACTTCAAATGAAAGTCCAAAACGGCTTGATTCGTGCCAACAACGGCGCTCAAACAAGCTATTGGGACTTGGTGGTTGGTGAATCGCTCAACCGTGAAGCCACGGGTCTGGTTAAACCTAAACCCCTGAATGAGCATCGCTATATTGGGCGTTCAGTCCCAAGACCTGATATTCAGGCCAAAGTCATGGGCGAAGCTATTTTTGTGCAAGAACAACGGCCCCAAGGCATGTTGTTTGGGCAGATCGTGCGACCGCCTAGCCATGGTGCCAGACTGAAATCAGTCAATTTAAGCAACGTCGAGAAAATGCCAGGCGTGGTTAAGGTGGTTCGCAATGGCAGTTTTTTAGGGGTCATTGCAAAACGCGAAGCACAGGCCCATGCGGCTGCGCAAGCCTTGCAAACTGCGTGTGACTGGCTGGTACCCCAAAACTTGCCAAAGACTCAGGACATGCCTGCATGGCTGCTTCAAACAAAACCTGACGTGGTCATTCCTACCAAGAAGCAATCTCGCGCCAACTCCAGCAGCGCCAACACGCCGATTGCACGCGTTGTTGAAGCTCAGTACTACCGCCCCTATCACATGCATGCCTCTATCGGCACCTCAGCCGGCATGGCCACTTTAGGGGCTGATGGCGTGTTGACAGTCCAAACGCACAGCCAATCTGTCTTTCAGACAGGTGAGGCCATTGCCAAAATGTTGGGCATGACCAGGGAAAAAGTTCGCATGCAACACGTGCAGGGATCTGGCTGCTATGGCCACAACATGGCCGATGATGCGGCTGCGGATGCTGCCCTTTTGGCGGTTCAAGTGCCAGGGCAAACTGTTCGCTTGCAATATTCGCGAGAACAAGAACATGCTTGGGAGCCTTATGGTTCTGCCATGGTCATGAAAACCAAAGCCAGTCTTGATGCCCAAGGCAATGTGCTCGATTGGGATTACACATTGTGGTCAACCCCGCATGGCACAAGGCCGAGTGGACAGCCAGGCAATCTCTTGTCTGCGGCCTACCTTGAAAAGCCCTTTGCCATGCCTAAACCTGTCAATGGCGGTGGGCCTAACTTTGCAGCTGACCGCAATGCCATTGCTTTGTACGAATTTCCTGGCCACAACGTCACCACGCACTTCATTACAGAAATGCCGCTGCGAGTTTCCTCGACACGCGGCCTAGGTGCGTATGCCAATATTTTTGCCATCGAATCTTTTATTGACGAACTGGCACATTCAAGTGGCTCAGATCCTGTGGAATACAGGTTGCGCTTCATGAAAGACGAGCGCGCTCGCGACACCATCGTGAAAGCCGCTGAAAAATTTGGTTGGTCGCAGTGGCGCAAATCACCTGGCCGAGGACGCGGTATTGGTTTTGCCAAATACAAAAATATTGCAGGCTATTGCGCAGTAGCGCTGGAAGTAGAAGTCAACCGACAAAATGGCCGCATTCGCGTGCTGCGCGCAGTGACCAGTGCCGATTGCGGGCACATGGTGAACCCCGACGGCATCAGCAATCAAATTGAAGGCGGCTTGATTCAATCGCTTTCATGGACTCTGAAAGAAGAGGTCCAGATGGACAACACCCGTGTTTTATCGCGCGACTGGAACAGCTATCCCATCCTGACTTTTTCAGAAATACCGCCTGTAGATGTGGTCTTAATTGACCGACCAGGACAGCCATTTTTAGGCGCAGGCGAAGCCTCTCAAGGGCCCACTGGCGCTGCTTTGGCCAATGCTGTCTTTGATGCCACAGGGGTCAGATTTAGAAGCCTACCCTTAACTCCTGATCGTGTTTTACAAGCTTTGTAAAGTGCGCAATGAGGACTATTTTCATGACAAGCCTCGTTTGGGTTTAACCCTTTTATTGCTTTTTGGTTGACAATGGCCTTTGGCAATTCGCCATCCTTTTCCATGTCAATTTGACGGAGTTTTCACCATGTCAGAAATTCGCCCTGCCAGTCAAAGGCCAGAACCGCCTCGGGTGCAACAAGAACGGCCCGTCAAAACGGAGCAAAAGGTCA
>CALCBL010000590.1 GCA_937897495.1 uncultured Burkholderiales bacterium | reverse complement strand
GCAGCAACTCCTCCAAGTTAGGCGGAGACTACGGCCGCCTCAACACCCCCAGCGTGTGGCGCACCAACAGAACAGCTGTGTCAGCAAAATCAAGCATGTCTGGTTTGCAAGGCATGGACGATGTTGAAATTCCAGCTTTCCTGCGAAAACAGGCACCAACGCTGGATGAAATGATTCAAAGATCTATTACAACGCCAGGCAATTTACAAGAATTGAGCAGTACCGATACTTCCTTAGTGGCTAAGGTGGTTAGCAAAGTCAAAGATTGGGTAACGCCAAGCACGGCAACACCCGCGAAGCCTCTGCCTCAACATGCTTCTTTAGAAGACATAGCCAAGGTACTGAACACCACATCCCTAAAAGCCACATCGTTCCGCCTCGCTTTACAACAAGCACTGAAACTCAATCTCAAACCTGAGTACTCTCAGATCATCATCGACCTCACAAAGGAAACCAAAGACAGCGCCACAAGCTGGGCTTTGCTGTTCGAGTGGTTGTTCAGTAAAGACGGACAGGATGTGCTGCTTGAAAAGCATGCGCAGCGCTTACTGAGGAGTCAGCTCAAACTGGCCCCCATTGAGATGCATGAAAGAGCCATAGAAATGTTTGAACGCTCTCTGGCCGCACCTGCGTCATAAAACTCAAACCTTCTTGCCGCGTGGCTCAAGCCGACAAATCAACCCGAATTTGCCCTGAGTAGGTGTTTTGCATTGGTAGGTTTTCACCCATGTGTTTGACGCCATGGCCATCAAACGAAAGCGATTGAAGCTGACCGCCACGGCTCTGCAATTCCTGCGCAAAGTGCTTGGCGGCGTATAAGTTACTGCTTTGCAAAGCAGCGCCAATCTTAGTGAGGTAGGGGTCAGTAGACACAGAAGGATCGAAATTGACAAGGGCAATGAAGGCTTGACGCGCAGTGTCCAAATCACCGGCAATGATGCTGTGCAGCAACGCTTCCAGCTTTTGCTTACTGCGGTTTTGCCTTTCACCTTGAGATGAATTGCTACCTCCCCAATGCTGAGGATTGCCATTGATGCGCAGAGAAATTGAAGTATCCATGGTGCGGACGCCTTTCGATCTTAAATAACTGTGTGTCTAAACCTCTTCTGTTTGCAAGGATTTCAAAATAAGTGATTGGCTGTCTCGTTAGACCTGATGCAAAAGTGCTCAATAAAAATTGAATGTCAAGAAATCAGCCAATCACCAACAACTAAGCATAAACAATGCCAACGTAAAGTGGCAAAAAATTGCCACCCAGAAAATAATTGGGGTCAGATCAACATTAATTTGGTCAATCAAAGGTGATAAAGGCTAAGGGGGGCTTCCTCATGGTGGAGTACCACAAATCGTTCAGCCCCCCTTAGCCTTTAGCCCTTTAGATTGGAAATTAATGTTGCTCTGACCCCAATTAATTTGACTTCACACACCATGAAAATTACCGACATCCAAATTCATGTTCTCAAGAGTCCTCTTGCTGAGCCCTTTGCTTTTTCTCAGGGTTGGGTGAAGCAACGATCGGCTACTCTGATTGAGGTTTTGACAGATGAGGGCATTAGCGGCTGGGGGGAATCGTTTGCGCAAGGACTTGAGCCTCCAGAAATTGCTGCAACTGTGATTGACAAGGCCTTAAAGCCGTTGGTCATTGGCGCCGATCCGCTGGACATTGAAGTGCTGTGGCACCGCATGTACAACATGACGCGCGATTTTGGTCGCAAAGGTTCGGTCATCTCTGGCATCAGTGCCGTGGACATTGCGCTCTGGGATATTGCGGGCAAGTTTTACGGTCAACCCATTTACAAGTTGTTGGGGGGCGCCTTTCGGCTTCAAGTCAAACCCTATGCAACCGGCTTTTATCGCATCAAAGGGCAAGGTGAAGCGCAGCGTTTGGCAGAAGAGGCCATTCGGCATTTCGAGGCTGGATTCACCCACATGAAAGTCAAACTTGGCTACGGTGTTGACGATGACATTGCGTGCATGAACGCCATTGGCAAAGCAATTCAGGGCAAGCCCATTAAGTTAATGATTGACACCAACCATGCTTATGGCCGCGCTGAGGCATTGCGTCTTGGGCGAGCACTCGAAGCATTTGACCTTCTTTGGTACGAAGAACCGGTGGTGCCTGAAGATATTCAGGGCTATGTAGAAATGAGGCAAAAGCTCAGCATGCCCATTGCCGGTGGTGAAAACGAGCACACGCTTTATGGCTATCGCGAGTTGCTTGGTGCGGGTGGCCTGGACATTGCTCAACCCGATTTGGGTTCTTGTGGCGGCATTAGCGCAGGCCGTCATATCGTGGCGCTGGCTCAGTCGCATGGTGTTCAAGTCAATCCGCATGTTTGGGGTTCGGCCGTTGCGCAGGCTGCATCGCTTCAACTGATTGCAGCGCTGCCTGTGGCGCATCATTCTTTGTTTGCACAGCAACCACTTCTTGAATACGACCGATCTTCTCACCCCTTCCGCCAGCAACTGACTACCTCGCCCATTGAGTTGGTTGATGGTTGGGTGAATATTCCTACAAAGCCTGGCCTTGGCATCGAAGTAGATCGAAGCATCTTGGACAAGTACCGCAGTTGAATCAAATAATGCATCACAATTGCGTTTAAGACAAAAAATTTAAAGGAGACACTTTCATGTTCAAAAAACTAGCCTGCTCAACACTCATCGGTGTGGCACTCACGGCCGTCACTGCTGTTCAAGCGCAAACCGCATTTCCCGCCAAAGCCATTCGCATCGTGGTGCCCTTCGCTGCTGGCGGCACCTCTGATATTTTGGCGCGCACCATTGGCCAAAAGTTAACCGAGTCTTGGGGCCAGCCCGTGGTGGTTGATAACCGCGCCGGTGCCAATGGCAATGTTGGCGCAGACCATGTGGCCAAATCGGCACCCGATGGTTACACCTTGTTGCTGTCAGACGTCGGCGCTTTGGCCATCAATCCCAGCGTGTACCCCAACATTCCCTATGACGTGGTGAAAGATTTTTCACCGGTGGGCATGGTGTCTTATTCGCCTCACGCATTTGGCGTACACCCTTCTGTGCCGGTGAACACTGTGAAGGAGCTCATTGACTATGCCAAGGCCAACCCTGGCAAACTCAACTTCGCAATTTCTGGCACTGGCGGCGCACCGCATTTGGCAGGCATTGCATTTGCGCAACGCACTGGCATAAATTGGGCCTACATTCCGTACAAGGGCGGCTCACAAGCGGTGGCCGATGTGGCCAGCGGTCAAGCCAATGTGATCATGAATGGCATGTTGGCCACGTACCCCACTATGAAGTCTGGGCGTATTCGGGCTTTGGCTATTTCTAGTGCGCAGCGTGTGGGCTCGGCACCTGAGGTTCCAACCATTGCAGAAACTTTGCCTGGTTTTGAAACTGGCTCGTACCAAGGTTTGCTAGCACCTGCGGGCACTCCTCGAGATGTAGTGAGCAAGTTGAATGCAGAGGTTGCCAAAATTTTGGCCACGCCAGAAATGCGCGAGAAGTTGGCGGTGTTGGGCACTGAAGTTCGTACTGCGCAGCCTGAGGCACTGGGTACTTTTATTGCCGCCGAAAAAACCCGATGGGCTCAGGTCATCAAAGAGTCGGGTATCAAGTTTGATTGACAGCCTGTGGGGGTCTACCTCACGGGTATTCCCTGCAGTGCATTGAAGATTTTTATGGAATAGTTTTCTCATCAATTAACAGGTAGCACATCATGTTGAAAAAATATCTTCACCAGTTTCTCATTTTTGTCTGCCTTGCTTTGATGGCGCCTTGGGCTATGGCGCAGGCTTGGCCATCCAAACCAATTCGCATTGTTTTGCAATTCCCCCCAGGTGGCTCCACAGATGCCGTGGCCCGCATCTTGGCGCAATCGATGACCGCGTCCTTGGGGCAACCTGTTTTGGTTGAAAACCGCCCCGGCGCAGATGGCGCAATTGCAGGCGAGTTTGTGGCCAGGGCTGAACCCGATGGTTACACTTTTTTCTTGGCTTCCAACACGCCCATGATGCAAGTGCCCTTGCTCAAAAAGAACCCGCCCTACGACGCCGTTAAAAGCTTCACGCCAGTTTCGCTGGTGGGGCGGTATATTTATGTGTTGGTTACCAGCCCTGCTGTGCCCGCGCAAAATGTGGCCGAGCTGTTGAACTATTCGCGCGCCAATCCTGGCAAAGTCAACTACGGTAGCTACAGCGGCGTAACGCAGCTCATGCACACACGCATGAAGCTAGATGCCAAAGTTGACATGAATTTGATCAACTACAAAGGCGAGGCGCCTGCCATTTCGGACATCTTAGGGGGTCATGTTCAGCTAACTTTTGCCACGCCCATTAGCACACTGCAGCACATCAAGGAAGGCAAGCTAAAAGCCATGGCCATGTTGTTACCCACTCGCTTCAGCCAGTTGCCCAATGTGCCTACCGCCCAAGAAGCAGGACTTCCTGTCTTGCCTGCCGCCACTTGGGCTGCGCTTTTTGGTCCTGCCAAATTGCCTGCTGACATTACGATGCGGATGAACAAAGAGCTCAATGCTGCCATGGCCAAACCAGAAATTCGTGACCGCATTGACAAACTAGGATTTGATTTGGGTGGCTCTACGCCTGGAGAGCTTGGCCTGTTTGTTCAAGATCAGCTAGGTGCTTGGGGAAAAGCATTTGCCGAGGCAGGCATGAAGCCTGAATAAATAATTTAAGTGTGTGGCTGCGCGGGTCTGAACATCGGCACAGCCTGCCCTGCAGGGCTGCTCTTAAACACCACTTCTACCTTGTCACCTATTTGAAGGGTGTCTAGATCGCAATCCACGATGTTGCTCATCATGGTAATGCCCTCTTCCAAAGTGACGTAGGCCAACGCAAACGGAACAGGACCAGCCCTTCGGGTGACGGTGACAGAATAGATCGTGCCCTTGCCACTGGCCTGAAACCAAAACGTGTCGGAGCTTCCGCACAGGGGGCAAACAGGTCTTGGGTACCAATGAAACTCATTGCATGATTGACAGCGCTTGAGCATCAGTATGCCCTTGGAGGCCGATTGCCACAGCACCTCGTTGTCTGGGTAGATGACGGGCTCTGAAAATGCTCGTTCTTGATAGGGTGTTGTCATGGCTTTATTGCCTCTCGAGTATGAGTGTGGCGCTGCCATGCCTAGAACCCAGCTGGCCGCCCATGCCTTGTGCCAGTGCAATGCCGCAGTTTTTAACTTGAACCTGTGGGTGCGCCTCGCCGCGCAATTGACGCACAGCTTCAATGACCTTGGTCATGCCACCTCGGTTTGAAGGATGGTTGTTGCACAAGCCGCCGCCATCGGTATTGAAAGGCAATTTGCCCACCCCCGAAATTAAATTGCCATCGGCTACAAAGCGCCCGCCTTCGCCTTTTTTACAAAAGCCCAAGTCTTCTAGTTGCATAAGCACCGTGATGGTGAAGCTGTCGTAAATGGAAGCGTATTGAATGTCTGCGGGGGTGAGGACAGCTTCTTCAAAGGCTGTTTTGCCGGACCATGCTGCGGCTGAGTACGATAAATCTACGCGGCCACCGCGAGGGCCCTTTAAGGCTTCACCGGCACCCCGAACAGAAACAATGGGGCGCTTGAGTGATTTGGCAATTTCGGGCCGCGTAACGATTAGCGCGCCTCCGCCGTCGCTGACCACGCAGCAGTCTAAGCGGTGCAGCGGATCTGAAATCATGGGTGATGCAAGCACGTCTGCAACTGTGACCACATCACGGAGCATGGCGTTTGGATTGTGCTGAGCGTGATGAGACGCGGCCACTTTGATCCAAGCCAACTGCTCGGACGTGGTGCCCCAGTCATGCATGTGGCGCGCTGCCACCAAGGCATAGTTGTTGACAGTGACCACGCCATAGGGCAACTCGAAGGGCTCGTCGGGCACGTTTTGGCCCCAGTTTCGGGGCTGGGTGCCAGAGCTTGATTCTGAGCGGGGACGGCCTGCAAGCGTGATGAGTGCAACGTTGCACTTGCCTGCTGCAATGGCTTGTGCTGCGTGCGAAACATGCAAAAGGTAAGACGATCCACCTGTGTCGGTTGAATCTACATGCCGGCACTGCAGCCCCATGTAATCGGCCATGCTAAGGGCGCCAAGGCCTGGCGCATCACCCGCACAAAAATAGCCATCGACGTCGTGAAGGCTCAGTCCGGCATCGGCCAGTGCACCTTGAGCGCACTCGGCATGCAGCTGTGCCACAGTTTTGTCGGGCGCCTTGCGCGTCGGGTGTTCGTAGGCGCCTGCAATACAGGCTTTTCCTCTAATGGTCATATTCAATTTTCGTTAGGTGTTAGTTGCCAAATCCGTTAGACACCATGACCTCAATGAGATTGGGTTGGCCACTTTGAATGCCGGCTTTGAGCGCAGTGTCTAGGTCAGCGGGGTTGGATACTTTGACAGCGCGCATGCCCATTGACTGCGCCAATTGGCAATAGTCAATGGCAGGATTGTCCATGTCCATGCCAATGAATCGGTCAGTGCCTTGCATTGAAACAAGCCGTTCTTTGATGATGCGATAGCCTCTGTTGTTGGCAATGACATAGGTAATGGGCAGCTTGAAATGCACGGCTGTCCAAAGGCCTTGAATGCCATACATAGCGCTGCCGTCTCCCACAATGGCCACCACGGGCCTAGAGGGTTTGGCCATGCTGACACCCACCGCGCCCGGAATGGCAAAACCCAAGCCGCCACTGGCCAAACCAAAAAAGCTGTCGGGATGGTGCTGATGCAAAAACTGCGGCAGTGGGAAGGTAGAGGTTAAGGCCTCTTCAACCACAATGACATCGGGTGTGAGTTGCGCGCTAATGTGCATGGCAAACGTAGCGGCCGACATGGGGCGCGCTGCGCTTTGCGTTAAAACTTGGGTGACTGATTTCTGGCGTTGAGTGGTCCAGTTTTGTGCGGCCAATGCTTGGGAACGCGCTTGTGCTTGCGCTTGGTAATGGGCGTCTGTGCGTGAGCGAAGCAAGGCCAGCAGTGCTGGCAATGTTTCGGCGACATTGGCTTGCACGGCCAATTCGGTTCTGTAGTTTTTGCCTAACTCCCAGCTGCGGTCACTGACATGAACAACGCGTGAGTGAGTGGGCAAAGGCTCGGTGGGGCTGTAAACCGACATGCGAAGCAAATCGGCGCCCAAACATAAAACCAGATCGAAGGGATCTAGGGTTTTGCGCACATTGTCTTGGTTGCGTGTGAGCATGCCAAGGTAATGCGGGTGCGATGTAGAAAAACTGGTGCTGTAGGGCACAGACTCTTGAAACACACCTGCCCCCATTAAAGTGGCCAACTCTGCGGCATCTGCAAAAGCTTGTGGGGTATTGAGTTCTTTGCCAGAAATAATGACGGGATTTTTGGCAGAAAGTAGCGCATTGGCCAATTCGCTTAAGGATGCATCGGAGGGCCTGACCCTGTTGTCAATGCGCACCGATTGGCCCAATTCAATATCGGCCATGTCATTCAGAATATCGCATGGCAAACTGATGAAGACTGGCCCTGTGGGGGGCGTCATGGCAATCTTGGCTGCGCGGCGCATGATGAGCGGCAGGTCTTGCAACCTAGTGACTTCAATGGACCATTTAACCAAGGGGGCCGCCATGCTGGCCAGGTCGTCGTAGAGCAAGGGTTCTAGCAGGCCATGGCCTTGCTCTTGTTGGCCTGCGGTAAGAATGACAGGCGAGCCAGAGAATTTGGCGTTGTACAAAGCGCCCATGGCATTGCCAAGTCCGGGCGCCACATGCACATTGGCGGCAGTGAGCTTGCGTGAGGCTCTTGCAAAGCCGTCGGCCATGCCCATGACAACAGATTCTTGCAGGCCCAAAACGAACTTTAGTTGGGGGTAGTCTGGCAAGGCCTCCATGATGGGCAACTCTGTGGTGCCAGGATTGCCGAAAAGATTGGTAACGCCTT
>CALCBL010000589.1 GCA_937897495.1 uncultured Burkholderiales bacterium | reverse complement strand
CGGCTCGCGCCCGCCACAAAAAAGTATTAGCCCTTGCAAAAGGTTTCCGCGGTCGTCGCGGTAATGTCTTCCGTATCGCCAAACAGGCGGTAATGAAGGCGGGTCAGTACGCATACCGTGACCGTCGCAATAAAAAGCGCGTGTTCCGTCAGTTGTGGATTGCCCGTATCAACGCCGGTGTGCGTGAATTGGGTATGACCTATAGCCAATTTGCTAACGGCTTGAAGAAGGCGGCTATTGAGATTGACCGTAAAGTGTTGGCCGACATGGCTGTGCACGATAAAGCGGGTTTTGCCGTTATTGTTGATCAAGTGAAAGCCAAATTGGCTGCTTGATGACCAGTCGGGTCCTCGCAAGTGGGCCCGGTGCAAAAGATGAGGGCTAGCGCTTGGCTTACCAGCCGACAGCACTAGCCCTTTTTCATTTCGCACGCAACCTCCCGAGCGCCATCGCTCTACTCAGACAAAGTCGAGAAACCAATGAATGAATTGGATGCTTTGGTTCAAACCGCAACTGCTCAGTTTGAACAAGCCACAACAGTTACCGACCTAGAGAACGCGAAAGCGCAATTTCTGGGCAAAAGCGGTCGTGTGACCGAGTTGATGAAAGGCCTCGCCAAACTCAGCGTCGAGGAAAAAAAGGCACAAGGTGCCGTCATCAACCAAGCCAAGCAAGCCATCGAGGCTGCGCTGCAAAACCGCCGTGCCGCATTGGCGCGTGCCGAACTCGAAATTCAGTTGAAGGCTGAAGCCCTCGACGTCACCTTGCCCGGTCGTCAAGCCGGCATCGGTGGTCTGCATCCCGTTAGCCGAACCATCGAGCGTATCGAAGCCATCTTTAACTCAATGGGCTTTGACGTCGCCGATGGCCCTGAAATTGAATCAGACTGGTTCAACTTTACCGCGCTCAACACGCCAGCCGATCACCCCGCGCGCTCCATGCACGACACCTTCTACGTCGAAGGCGGCTCTGCCGAAGCGCCCAACCTGCTGCGTACCCACACCAGCCCGATGCAAATCCGCCATGCGGTACAGCACGTCAAAAAATACCGCGCCCTGATTGACGCCGGGCAAGACATGCCTGAGATCCGCGTCATCGCCCCCGGTCGCACCTACCGCGTAGACAGCGACGCCACGCACTCGCCCATGTTCCACCAGTGCGAGGGGTTGTGGATTGGCCGTAACGTCAGCTTCAAAGACTTGCGGGTCATCTTTACCGAATTCTGTCGCACCTACTTTGAGTCAGACGACTTGGTACTGCGCTTCCGTCCCAGCTTTTTCCCGTTCACTGAACCCAGTGCCGAAGTCGACATTCAATTTGCCAGTGGCCCATTAGCAGGACGTTGGCTCGAAGTTGCCGGCTGCGGCCAAGTGCACCCCAACGTGGTGCGCAACATGGGGCTGGACCCCGAGCATTACATCGGCTTCGCGTTCGGTATGGGCCCAGACCGCCTCACCATGCTGCGTTACGGCGTGAACGACTTGCGTCTGTTCTTTGATGGCGACCTGCGCTTCTTGAGCCAGTTCCAATAAGCCCATCACGCCCCAAGCCTGCCCCATTAATTTTTGCATTTGAGATCACAGCATGCAGTTCCCTGAATCCTGGTTGCGCGAGTTCTGTAACCCGCCGCTCGATACCCAGCAGTTGGCTGACGCCCTCACCATGGCTGGCCTTGAAGTCGAAGAGTTGGCGCCGGTAGCCCCCGCATTTTCTGGCGTGGTGGTCGGTGAAATTCTCAGCACCGAGCAACACCCCGATGCCGACCGTTTGCGCGTGTGCCAAGTGTCAATTGGCCAACCCGAACCGCTCACCATCGTGTGCGGTGCGCCCAATGCGCGCCCCGGTATTCGCGTGCCCTGTGCCACTGTGGGCGCCTTGTTGCCGCCCGGTGCCGGTGGCAAGCCGTTTCAAATTAAGGTCGGCAAGCTGCGTGGCGTTGAGAGTCACGGCATGCTGTGCTCGCACACCGAATTGGGTATCGACATCGACGCCCCCGATGGCTTGTACGAACTCGCCGCTGACGCGCCCGTGGGTCAAGACATCCGCGCCTACCTCAACCTCGATGACCAGCTGTTCA
>CALCBL010000588.1 GCA_937897495.1 uncultured Burkholderiales bacterium | reverse complement strand
CACCACACTCAATTGAATGAGTGGGTGGGGACGCCTTTGTCCAGAACCTTAGAGAATTCTTAATTCAAACTGTTTGCAATAGCTGTGCCAAGTGGAAACTCAAGGTTTTGAACGCCTGAGCGCCCCAAGCTAGGGACGGATAGTTATGACTTGGTCACTTTTGCACCAAAATAATGCAAGCTTGCTTGATCGCGTGCACTTGTCATCAAGTCATCAGACCTTCAATCTATCAACTCAGTAAATCGGCCATTTCCAAAGTGCGCTGTGCCACGTCGCTCAGCTTGAGCCCTTTGTCCATGGCTACTTTTCTGAGTTTGCTGAAGGCTTGGTCTTCTGTCAGGCCCTGGTGTTTCATCAGTAAGGCCTTGGCGCGATCAATCACGGTTCGGTCTTGCAGGGCGCTTCGGGCTTGGTCGCGCTCTGACCTGAGTCGCTCTTCGTATTCGAAGCGGGCCATTGCCACTTCCAAAATTGGTTTGATGCGCGAACTGGCCAAGCCATCGACGATGTAGGCCGAAACGCCCACAGCCACAGCATCTTTCACGTGGCTGGTGTCGCTGTCGTCCGTAAACATGACAATGGGACGACGAGCATCTCGCGTTGCAAATACCACATGCTCCAGTGCGTCACGCGCTTCAGACTCTGCATCGACAATGATGAGATCGGGCTGAAGTTGGTTGATACGGTCTGCAAGGAACACATCCCCAGGCAAGCTGGCAATCAAGTTAAAACCGTTTTCTAACAAACCAATGCGCAGCGCCCTGGATCTTTCTGCTTGAGACTTTGCGTGCTCGTCATCGGGGTCAGAAACCACCAAGTCGGGCACCACCACCAAAATGCGCAGGGCTTCGGGAGCTTTAAATTTGGCTTGCTTGCGAGATTTCATAAATTCTAAATATCGAAGGCAACTGTCATGCTGATTGGAGATACGCCAACTGCAATGCAATTTATGAGCCACCTTCATCGCATAAACTTGAGGGACTATGCTTTTTCTTGGAATTGAGTCTTCTTGCGATGAAACCGGTGTGGCTTTGGTTGAAACCCAAGCCCATGGCGCACCACGCCTTTTGGCGCATGCTTTGTTCAGCCAAATCGACATGCACCAGGCCTATGGCGGTGTGGTGCCTGAATTGGCCAGCCGCGATCACATCAAGCGCGTCATTCCCCTCACTCGGGAAGTTTTGAAAAATGCCAACATCGAATTGAACCAAGTGGATGTGGTGGCCTACACCCGAGGCCCAGGATTGGCGGGGGCTTTGTTGGTCGGTGCCGGTGTGGCTTGTGCCCTTGGTGCAGCCTTGCAAAAACCAGTGTTGGGCGTTCACCATTTGGAAGGTCACTTGCTGTCCCCGTTTTTAAGTGAAGACCCGCCAGAGTTTCCTTTTGTGGCACTGCTGGTTTCTGGTGGCCACACCCAACTCATGCGAGTTGAAGCTGTGGGCTCTTATGAAATTTTGGGTGAAACGGTTGACGACGCTGCAGGCGAAGCATTCGACAAGTCCGCCAAGCTCATGGGCTTGGGCTATCCGGGTGGGCCGGCACTGTCGAAGTGTGCTGAAGGCGGTAATCCTCAAGCCTTTAAGCTGCCACGCCCCTTAATGCACAGCGGCAATTTTGATTTTTCATTCGCTGGCTTGAAAACCTCTGTCCTCACGCAGGCCAACAAACTTGGCGCAGCGCTGCACGACACCCGCAACACTCACAAAGCAGATTTGGCAGCATCGACTGAAGCTGCCATTGTGGAAGTGCTGGTGAAAAAATCAATGGCCGCGTTGAAGGCAACGGTCATGCGCCGTTTGGTT
>CALCBL010000587.1 GCA_937897495.1 uncultured Burkholderiales bacterium | reverse complement strand
ATAAAGACCGCATCCGCGGTTGTATTTTCCATATAGGCTTGCCACACATCAAACGTGGCAATTTCTTTTTCTTGCAAATGCAAGTCAGAAATGAAATCAACCGTGCGCCAAGTTTCAGGTGCTTCAAACACCTGAATTGGCAACACGGTTGCAGTCATGAAAATGGACAGGCGCGAAAATTAAAGCGCAACAGCCTTTTCAATGATGACGGGTTCTTTGGGCACGTCGTCATGGAAGCCATTGCGGCCAGTTTTAACGCCTTCAATTTCATCCACGATGTCGGAGCCAGACACCACATGAGCAAACACGGCATAGCCCCAGCCTTGCAGTGAAGGTGCTGTGTGATTCAAGAATTCGTTGTCGGCGGTGTTGATGAAGAACTGTGCAGTGGCAGAGTGGGGCGCTTGCGTGCGTGCCATGGCCAAGCTGTACTTTGTGTTCTTCAAACCGTTGTTGCCTTCATTTTGAATGGCCGCATCGGAATGCTTTTGTTCCATGTTGGGTTCAAAGCCGCCGCCTTGAACCATGAAGCCAGGAATCACGCGGTGAAAAATGGTGTTGTCATAGTGACCCTTGTTCACGTAGTGCAGAAAGTTCTCAGCGCTCAAGGGCGCTTTTTCGGCGTCGAGTTCAATGAGGATGACGCCTTTGCCGGCGATGTGAAGTTCGACTTGAGGATTGCTCATGGTTATTGCACCAAAGTGATTGAAAGAATGACAACAGGCGTTTTTGGAACATCGGTTCTAAAGGGGCCGCCCATGCCTGTTGGGGTAGCTCTTATTTTATCCACGACATCCATGCCGGAGGTGACTTTGCCAAAAACCGTATAACCGAAAAGTTGTAGGGCATTGAGCAAGTTCTCGCGCGGCACGTTTTCGTAGACCTGCCCTCTGTATTCAAAGCGTTTGATGGGATCGCCATCGGGGATGGGGGTGGGGTCTAGAAAAGCGTTTTCAGCGGTGTTGATGAAAAACTGCGCTGTGGCTGATTGTGGGTCGTTGGTTCTGGCCATGGCCAAAAAACCGGGCTGATTTTTCAAGCCTGCGACCATGGCCTGTCTGCCCTCATGCTGAACGGGTGCCCTGGTTGCGCGCTCTTTGTATTGGGCATCATAGCCGCCACCCTGAACCATGAAGTTGGCGATGACCCTGTGGAAAATGGTGCCGTTGTAGTGTTTGTCTTTGACGTATTGAAGAAAGTTGGCCACTGTTTTGGGGGCTTTGTCAGGATAGAGCTCCACCATGATGTCGCCCATGTTGGTGGTAATTTTGACTTTGGGTGCTTCTTGAGCCTGACTCTGCAAAGGGGTCATGGCCATGCCCAAAGTCAGCGCCAATGCACTGAAAAGGGCCACTGTGTTTCGGCGAAAAAGGTTTGGAGTCATGTCAATTAACGCAAGGTCTGTGTGTTGGTTGTGTTGGTGGTGACCGCCGAAGGCCCTGGCAAGGGCAGCAGGTTGGGGCCTTCTTTGGCGTTTTTGGCTTGGGTGTAGGCTCGTTGGGCCATGGCGGTATACAAGTCGCCTAAATTTTGAAGTGCAATTTTGTAATGGGGCCGCGCTTGAATGGCCGACGTGAGTGCCGACAAGGCCTCATCGTATTGCCCCTGAGCTGCTAACAGCACGCCTAAGTTGTTATAGGGTTCTGGGAGTTCAGGAAATTCTTGAATGAGGGCTTGAAGTTCTTGTACAGCTTTGGCAACTTGTCCTTGACCCGCCAAAATTTGACTGTTCATGAACCTAAACTGTGGCGAGAGGGGTGTGCTTGCCGTTGGGGGAGTTTGCTTGATGGCCAATTGAAGCTTTTGCTGAGCTTGTGGCCATTGCTTGTTTCGAATGAGTTCTTCAATTTCTTCGCTGCCATTGGCCCATGTCAGGCTGCTGCCAAAACAGAGCAGGATGGGGAAAACACGCAATAGAACCCAATGGGAAGACATATGGATAGATTTTGAAATGTGAAATACAGGCTAAGTGGCTCAATAGGGGCAAGACTGGTTCGAAATTTTGACTTTGTCAGCGACTTATTTGGGCCTTATACTGACGCAAATTGTAACGGAGGCCTGTGTTTTGGTCTGCCATTGCAACAACTAGGGGGCTGCGGCCCCTTTTTGCACCCTTACAAGAAAAATACAGTCTTTCATGAGCTTGCGCATTTACAACACGCTGTCCCGAGCGGTTGAAAAATTTACTCCCTTAGAAGCGGGTCACGTTCGCATGTACGTCTGCGGCATGACGGTATTTGATTTTTGCCATGTGGGCCATGCAAGGTCCAATGTGGCCTTTGATGTGGTTCAGCGGTGGCTCAAGGTCAGTGGCTACAAAGTCACTCACATTCGAAACATCACCGACATTGACGACAAAATCATCAAGCGTGCTGTTGAAAACGGCGAATCTATCCGAGCCCTGACAAATCGCATGGTTGACGCCATGCACGAAGACTTTGATGCCCTGGGCATAGCCCGCCCTACAGCCGAGCCTCGTGCAACAGAGTTTGTGCCGCAAATGCTTCACATGATTGGCGTCCTTGAAGAAAAGGGCTTGGCTTACCGAACCCCCCAAGGCGATGTGAATTATGCGGTGCGCAAGTTTCCTGGTTATGGCAAGTTGTCTGGTAAGTCACTAGACGAGTTGCACGCAGGTGAACGCGTAGCAGTTTTAGATGGCAAGGAAGACCCGCTAGATTTTGTGCTGTGGAAGGGGGCCAAAACCTCAGAACCCGCCGACGTCAAATGGGACAGCACATTTGGCCCTGGCCGCCCAGGCTGGCACATTGAGTGCTCGGCCATGGCTTGCCAAATGCTGGGCAACAGTTTTGACATTCACGCTGGCGGCGCTGACTTGCAGTTTCCGCACCATGAAAACGAAATTGCCCAGAGCGAAGGCGCAACCGGGCAGCAATTTGCTCAGTATTGGATGCACAACGGTTTCATCAACATTGACAATGAAAAAATGTCCAAAAGTTTGGGCAATTTTTTCACGATTCGCGATGTTCTGAAGTCTTTCGATGCTGAAACTGTGCGTTTCTATTTGGTCAGAAGCCATTACAGAACTTCTTTGAATTATTCTGATCAAAATTTGAACGATGCGCGCAGTGGCCTGAAGCGTCTTTACACAGCTTTGCAAGCGGCCATGCCTTCCAGTTTGCCAATTGATTTGGCCAACCCTTTTGCTGCGCGTTTTAAAACAGCCATGGACGAAGACTTTGGCACACCCGAAGCCG
>CALCBL010000586.1 GCA_937897495.1 uncultured Burkholderiales bacterium | reverse complement strand
TTTTGGTGTGGGTTATGGCGGCGGCTTGTTTGCAGTGGGCACATTGTTTACAGCCATGCGCATGGAGTCAGCCTACATCGGCTTGGCCTTGGGTGCCTGGGGCGCCGTGCAATCGGCTGCAGCGGGCCTTTCCATGTTCATTGGGGGTGCATTGCGCGATGTCGTGACCACGCTCAGCAGCCAAGGCGCCTTGGGCCCTGCTTTAACGGATCCTTCCGTGGGTTACAGCATGGTCTACCACGTCGAAATGCTTTTGTTGTTCTTGACTTTGATTGCCGTTGGGCCATTGGTCAGGCGCAGTACCTATTTTTCACCCGCAGTTCCCCAAACCCTCGGCTTGACCGAGTCTCGTATTTAGTTGTTCAAAAGGAGAAGTCGTTATGCAAACCGTAGGAAACATTACAGGCTACGTCGATCTAGCGCAAATACTGTTGTATGTGTTTTGGATCTTTTTCGCTGGCCTTATTTATTATCTTGTTCAAGAAGGACACCGCGAGGGCTATCCCCTTGAGTCCAGTAGCAGCGGCCGCGCTGTGGTCAAGGGCTTTCCAATCCCTGAGCCGAAAACATTCTTGTTGGAAGGTGGCAGAAGTGTCACTGTGCCTGACCTGATGCGCAAAGAGCCCTCTTACAACGCTGTGGCCACCAGCCCTACTTCTGGCGCGCCCATTGAGCCCAAGGGTGATGCCATGCTGGCAGCTGTTGGCCCCGGCGCTTATTCCAGCCGTGAAGATGTGCCAGAAATGACTGGGCATGGCAAACCACTGATTCAACCGCTTCGTGTGGTCAGCGATTACACCGTAGCCTCACAAGATGTGGACCCACGTGGTCTGCCAGTGATGGCGGGTGATGGCAAGCAAGGCGGAACCGTCAAAGACATTTGGATAGATTCCGCTGAGATGATGTTTCGCTACTTGGAAGTGGAAGTTGCCGGTGGCAAAACTGTTTTGCTGCCCATGATGTTTTCAGTCATTCGCAGAAACCAAGTTGAAGTGCATTCTGTGTACGCGCGTCATTTTGCGGCTGTGCCAGCGCTGAGAAATCCTGACCAGATCACCAAACTGGAAGAGGAAAAGATCAGTGCTTATTACGGTGGCGGTACTTTCTACGCCGATGCAAAGCGCAGCGAACCGCTGATCTGAGTTTCAGATCTGTGTCAATTGAAGTCGAATTGAAAGTCTGTTGAGGAAAAGATAATGGCGATCGAAAATTTGGGTCATGAATACGAGTTTGAACCGCAGTTTGGTTTGCCCGAACGCTTGCCAAGCGACGAGGTCATTGTTTGGCAGGGCTCACCCGATGTGGCTGCCTTGGCCTATTCAGCCTTTCACTTCAAAAAACTAGCGCTGTATTTTGCAGCTTTGATCTTGGTGTGTGCCTGGCCCGCTTTAGAAAGCGGTGCAGGCTTCATGGCCGTTTTGTCGGCCATCAAATGGATTGCACCATTGGCGGTCATTGGCATGGCCACTTTATGGACACTGGCCTACTTCACCGCGCGTACCACGGTCTATACCGTGACCAATAAACGTGTCGTGATGCGCTTGGGCATCGTCTTGACGGTGTCTTTTAACCTGCCCTTCAAGCAAATAGTGTCTGCCGATGTGCGCGCGCATCAAAA
>CALCBL010000585.1 GCA_937897495.1 uncultured Burkholderiales bacterium | reverse complement strand
TCACGACGATCTTTTTTGCCCTCATGGGCACCATGATGATTTTGTGGGGCGCAGCCATGGGCCCTACATGGAATGTTTGGCAAATTAACATTGCCCCACCCGACATCTCTTATGGTTTGCGCTTTGCGCCCATGATGGAAGGTGGCTTGTGGCAACTGATCACGGTCTGCGCCATTGGCGCCTTCGTGTCTTGGGCTTTGCGTGAAGTTGAAATTGCCCGCAAGCTAGGCATGGGCTTGCATGTGCCTGTGGCTTTCGGCATGGCCATTCTTGCGTATGTGAGTTTGCAGGTGATCCGCCCCGTGCTCATGGGTGCTTGGGGTCATGCATTTCCCTATGGCATCTACAGCCACCTTGACTGGGTCAGCAACACCGCCTACCAGTACTTGCACTTCCACTACAACCCGTGGCACATGATCGCTGTGACATTATTTTTCGCAGCCACCCTTGCGCTTTCGATGCACGGCGGCTTGGTGTTGTCTGCCACAAACCCTGGCAAAGGCCAAGTGGTCAAGTCACCCGAGCACGAAGACACTTTCTTCCGTGATCTCATTGGTTACTCAGTGGGCACCTTGGGCATCCACCGCTTGGGCTTGTTCCTAGCACTTTCAGGTGTTTGGTTTGGCATTGTTTGTATTGTGATCAGCGGTCCGTTTTGGACTGGCGCATGGCCTGAATGGTGGAGCTGGTGGCTCAACATGCCCATCTGGCGTACCTAATTAAAGAGAGGAAATTGAAATGGCCGAATACCAAAATCTTTTCACCTCGGTGCAACCCGTCGGGCCTTTGCACGATGGTATCGAATTACCGCGCGGCGACGACAAGCGCACGGGAACACCTTTCTTAGTGCACCTCTTGGGTCGCATCGGCAATGCACAAATCGGTCCCGTTTATCTTGGCTCGCTCGGTGTAGCGTCCTTGGTCTTTGGCATCGCAGCTTTCAACATCATTGGCTTCAACATGTTGGCCTCTGTTGACTGGAATCCGATTCAACTGATTCGACAATTGTTTTGGCTCGCACTGGAACCGCCGCCACCCGCTTATGGGCTGAGCATTCCGCCGCTGGCACAAGGCGGTTGGTGGCTTGTGGTGGGCTTCATGCTCACTGTCTCCATCTTGCTATGGTGGGCTCGCACTTACAGACGAGCTAGACAACTCGGTTTAGGTACCCATGTGGCTTGGGCCTTTGCGGCAGCCATTTGGCTCTACTTGGTCTGCGGTTTTTTCCGCCCCATCATGATGGGCAGTTGGTCTGAGGCGGTACCCTTCGGAGTCTTCCCGCACTTAGATTGGGTCTCGGCACTCTCGCTGCGCTATGGCAACTTGTTCTACAACCCGTTCCATGCCTTGTCGATTGTTTTCTTGTATGGCTCTGTGCTGTTGTTTGCCATGCACGGCGCCACCATCTTGGCCGTTGGGCGTTACGGTGGTGAGCGTGAGATTGAACAAATCGTAGACCGCGGTACGGCTTCTGAGCGTGCTGGCTTGTTCTGGCGTTGGACCATGGGCTTTAACGCCACGATGGAATCCATTCACCGCTGGGCCTGGTGGTTCGCAGTGTTGTGCCCCCTGGTTG
>CALCBL010000584.1 GCA_937897495.1 uncultured Burkholderiales bacterium | reverse complement strand
ATAAATTTCAATTTGATGACAATTTGATGAATGTCACAAATTGATGTGCAACTGCAGTCTATTGTTACAGGCTTTTCTGCATGTGAGCGATAGGTAAGGCCCGTCTGTGGAATTGCCAAGGCAATCAGCGCAAAGCTAACTTTGCCCAGCGACCACAAACTTGTGAACTTGATTGGCGAAGGGCCGTATTCCTCTATGAAGGACGGATTGACAGATATGGCAAAATGACTTGTCAATTGGCAACCCGCCTGAATCAACCGATGGCCATGTCAGCCTTAGATTTAAATGACTATTTTTCAAAAAAGCATTCACAAAGAACTTCTTAGGAACTTTGGCGGCTCCACGGTCATCTTGTTTACCATTGTGATGACCATCATGCTCATTCGCATTTTGGGGCAGGCGTCTAAAGGGAAAGCAGATCCTTCAGAAGTGATACTTTTGATTGCCTTGAATGGCATTGGCAATGCAGCCCCCATTCTGACCTTGAGCATGTTCGTCTCCATTGTTTATACCTTCTCAAGAATGTACCTAGACAGTGAAATGATCATTTGGTTTTCAAGCGGTTTAAGTTTGTCTAAATTTTTAAAGCCACTTTGGCAGTTTTGCTGGCCTGGTATTTTGGTCATTGCTTTGCTGGCTGTTTTTGCGTGGCCGTGGAGCAATACACAAACACAATATTTAAAAGACAGATTTGAAAAGCGCAGTGACATCGAGCGTGTAGCGCCTGGCCAATTTCAAGAGTCAGCTTCAAATCAAATGGTCTTTTTCATAGAAAAAAAGAAAAATGACAACGATATTGCAACCAGTGTTTTCATTTCAAAAATCGATGACGACATTGAGACAATTACAACGGCCAAATCAGGCAATGTCGAGTTCTCCAAAGCTGACAAGTTTTTAAGCTTGAAGCAAGGTCAGCAAACCATTTTGAATCACACGACAGGTGAAGTGCGACTGACCGAATTTGAAAGTTTCAATTTTTTACTAGATCCTGCAAAACGACAAATATTGACGAAGTTCCAAAGTCAAATGCTCAGTACCTTAGAACTGCTTCAAAGTTCTGAGCGCATCAATCGGGGTGAATTATTTTGGCGACTTGGCCTTTTTATCGCAGCCTTCAATTTGGCATTGCTTGCTGTGCAGCTGGCAAGCGTGAATCCCAGAGTGGGACGAAGTTATTCATTGGCCATGGCCATGCTTTGCTTTATGGGCTACTACAACATGCTCACCATCGGCAAGCGCTTGATTGCCGACGGCACGGCCACTTTTGGCGGCATGATGCTTGCGGTTCACGGCACAGCCACCCTCATTGTGATCCTCTGGTATTTGCATACTGAGTTCAACCTGCATTGGCGCAGGTTCGTATCTTCTCCAATGCCTCAAAATCAGTAAGCCCCTGCAAAAGTCACAAAAATTACACGAATTCGTCACGACAAAGAAATCTTGAATATCCAAAATTGAGTTCTCTTCAGGAGAAACTCATGAAAATTTCCATTGTTGGTGCGGGATATGTAGGTTTAGTGACTGGCGGATGTCTGGCTGAACTTGGACACCAAGTGATTTGTATCGACAACGATGCAGACAAAGTTGCCACACTGAACGCAGCTGGACTTCCAATTTATGAGCCTGGGCTCCAAGAACTGATGGCCAGAAACAGAGCAGAAGGCCGAATTCACTTCACCACCGACATGGCTCAAGCCGTTGAACACGGCGAGGTTATTTTTATTGCGGTGGGCACACCCTCCAAAGAAGATGGCTCGGCTGATTTGCAGCACGTCTTGGCAGTTGCCACTCAAATTGGCCGCCACTTGAAAAAGTTCAAAGTCATTGTGAATAAGTCAACAGTGCCCGTGGGCACCGCTTACCGAGTGCAAAAGTGCTTGCAAGATGAGCTGAACAAACGAGGCATTGAAGAGTCACTCTTTGAGGTTATTTCCAATCCTGAATTCCTAAAAGAAGGTGCTGCGATCAAAGATTTCATGCACCCAGATCGCATTGTGATTGGCTTAGACGAAAGCGCCAACTACAAAACTGTGCACCAAAAAATGGAGTTGTTGTACTCAAGCTTTAACAGGCACCATGCCCGTACCATCTGGATGGATGTTCGCAGTGCTGAACTCACCAAATACGCGGCCAATGCGATGTTGGCAACGCGAATCTCATTCATGAACGAGATTGCAAACCTTTCAGATTTGCTTGGAGCAGACATTGACAGTATCCGTCGCGGTATTGGTGCCGACCAACGAATTGGCCATGATTTCTTGTATGCTGGCACGGGCTATGGTGGTAGCTGCTTTCCTAAAGACACGCGTGCACTGATTCAAACTGCAATGGATTGCGGCAGCCAAATGAAAGTCGTCAGCGCTGTAGAGAACGTCAACGATCAACAAAAAACTCTGCTTGTTTCAAGGCTAACCCAGCACTTTGGGCAAGACCTCCATGGCCTCAAGTTTGCTATTTGGGGTTTGTCATTCAAGCCCAATACAGATGACATGCGTGAAGCACCCAGCCGCGTCATCATTCAAGAATTGTTAAAACGGGGTGCAACAGTGAGTGCTTTTGATCCCCTGGCTTCCAAAGAGGGGCATGAAGCAGTTTCACATGACATTCAAGATGCAAACGAATTGAGTCGCTTTAGCTTGGCCGCTACAGCCTATGAAGCTGCCGACAACGCGGATGCTCTTTTGGTTGTCACCGAATGGAAGACATTCCACCATCCTGATTTTGAAATGCTTAAAGAATGCATGAACCAGCCTTTGATCTTGGATGGACGCAATTTGTACGATCCCAAAATGCTCCAAGATTTAGGCATTGCATACCAAGGCATCGGACGCCGCAACCAATTGGCACTTAACTTCAAAGCAGGCGCTCACATCCAACAAGTAGAAATCTCGGCATAAGCAATGCCCAAAGGTTTCTTCTACCTGATCAGCGCTCAATTCGCTTCAGGTCTAGCAGACAATGCGCTGCTCATTCTGGGCATCGCCTTTCTCAGTGAGCAAGGTTACCCAGGATGGTGGGCACCCTTGCTCAAATTTTCATTCACTTTGTCTTATGTTTTTTTGGCCCCCCTGATGGGGCCTTTGGCTGACGCTTTTTCAAAAGCCAAGCTCATGGCTTGCATGAACGCCCTCAAGGTGGTGGGCGTTGCGTTTATATTCACCAGCTTTCATCCCATGCTTGCTTTTGCCATTGCTGGCATGGCGGCATCGGCTTATGCACCCGCAAAGTATGGTCTGGTCACTGAAACTGTGCCAGCCGATCAACTGGTCAAAGCCAATGGTTGGCTCGAAGTAACTGTGGTGATGTCTGTGATATTGGGAACTGCTTGTGGGGGCCTGCTTGTAGCCTCTAAAAGCTTTGTATGGATGTCGACACTGAACCTTTCCTTCATTGAATTATTGGGGCTCAGTCTTGAAACACAGTATGCGGGCCCGCTTCTCTCATTGATCGTGATTTACAGCATCGCTGGGCTTTTGAACTTCGGCATTCCAAGCGTCAACATTCGATATGTACAACAGAGTATGAAGCCCATTGCTCTCTTCAAAAATTTTATTCAAAGCAATCGAATTCTTTGGCAAGATCCTGTGGGTAAGCTTTCACTTGCAGTGACCACACTTTTTTGGGGCATTGGTGCGGTGGTTCAATTTGCGGTATTGCTTTGGGCCAAGGAGGCGCTGAATATGCCTTTAGAACAAGCCAGTTTGCTGCAAGCTGTGGTTGCTTTTGGGGTCATTTTTGGAGCGGGCATGGCTGGGCACTATGTGGCACTCCAAAACGCTTACAAGGTCCTTCCACTTGGTTTGTGGCTAGGCTTGTCATTGCCGGCCCTGGCTTTTTCAACATCACTTTGGATTGCTATTCCACTGATGCTAATCACTGGTTTTGCAGGTGGCATGCTGATGGTGCCCATGAATGCGGTGCTGCAAAACCGGGGCTACATATTGTTGACGGCTGGTCGATCGATTGCCGTTCAAGGCTTCAATGAAAATGCCAGCGTCATGGTCATGTTGGGCGTATACAGCGGCTTGTTGGCGTTGGAACTGCCGCTTCAATGGGTCATGGTCATCATGGGCTCTGTCATGACCTTGGGCATGGTTTACCTGATGCGAATGGCATCCCAAAAAACAGATTCAACTTGCTCTGCAATTTGATCCCAGTCTAAGTGCACCACCTGCTGTCTGGTACTTTGTGTAATTTGGTCTAGCAAGTCTTTGCTGTTAAAAATAGTGACTGCTTGGGCTGCAAAGCCTTCAGGATTATTTTCTGCAATCAACCATCCATTGACGCCCGTTTGCACCCAATCTCTGGCAGCTGCGCAATCAAATGCCAAAACAGGGATACCACTGGCAAGTGCTTCTAAAGTTACATTGCCAAAGGTTTCAGTTTGGCTCGGGAAAATGAATAAATCTGAACTTGCATAGTAAGCAGCCAGATTTGTCTGTGACAACATGCCAGGGAAAATAATTTCTGGATAGCGCTTTTGAAATTGCTCTTTCAAGGGGCCATCACCCACCATGACCAACTTGAACGCTTGGCCTGTGGACTTGAGTGCATCATAAGTCTTGAGAACTTGGTCTAAATTTTTTTCAGGCGCCATTCTGCCCACCGAAATCAGAACCTTGGTGTCGTCTGTGGCTCCCCAAGAACTTCTCAAGCTTGTGTCGCGTTTGGCAATGTTGAACAGTTTTGTGTCGACCCCTCTCGACACAACCTTGAGATTGGCAAAGCCATTCTGACTCAGGGTTCGCATCAGTTCCCTGGTGGGCACCATGGTGCAAGCGGTTGCGTTGTGAAATTTACGCAAATAAGCAACGATAGGTTTGCGCAACCATCCCACACCATAGTGTTTTGAATAACTTTGAAAATTGGTTCTGAAGTCAGAGGTCACAGGCAGTTTTAAGACCTTGGCTGCTTGCAATGCAGACCATCCCAAAGGACCTTCGGTTGCAATGTGCACCACATCGGGTCGGCGCAATGTCCAAGTTTTGACCAGTGTTTTTTTGCTGGGCAAACCCAACTTTAATTCAGGATACCTGGGAATGGGCATACCACGCATCAACACCTCTTCAAGAGATGCATCGCTCATGGGAGAATCGGTTTTTGTTTGACGTGGACGAATCAACTGCACATCGTGATTTCTGTGGCTCAAGCCTTGAACCAATTTGGCCAGTGTCATGGCCACACCATTGACTTCAGGTGGCCAGGTTTCCGTCACAACTGCTATGCGCAATGACGGCCGAGTGGCAGGGTAATCTTCAAGGACGATGGGGGAATCAATTGAATTTTCCATGCAATGATCATCCGGCTTGGATTTAACAACTTGATGACAATTAAGTTAAGAAATAAATAAATGATGAAATTTCAGTGACAAGATTGGTTTGTCATTGAAATTTCATCATTTACGTCAATCATTGGTTCATGCACAATTCGTGCTGCCCAAAATTTCTCACCAGGAGACGACGTGACTACATTTTTCGAAGCCTTGAAAATTCAGCGTTTTGACGACCACCGTTACTACCATCACAGCCGAATTAACCAATCATTGCACTTCATCAGTGCCATTAGTTTTGTGGTTGCCTATGCATTCCTGCTGATTGACCCCGTCATTTCTGCCCTGATCGCCTGGTTAGTGTCTATGACCACTCGTCAATCTGGCCACTTTTTCTTCGAGCCATTGGGTTACGACGAAATTAACCAAGCCACCCAAGAACACAAGGAAGAGATCAAAGTTGGCTACAACTTGAGCCGCAAAGTTGTGTTGTTAAGCATCTGGGCTATTTTGCCCATGGTGCTCTACGTTGAGCCTGGTTTGTTCGGCATGATTGAGCCTTGGGATAATTTGACAGAATGGGTTAGGCAAGTTGGCGCCTCATGGCTTATTTTGGGTGTTGCAGGTTTGCTATTCAGAACCATTCATTTGTTCTTCTTGAAAGATGTGCAAACAGGTTTGGTTTGGATGACAAAAATTATCACCGACCCCTTTCACGATATTGTTCTGTACCACAAAGCTCCCTTGTACTTGCTCAAAGGCGAGTTGATGGACAACAATCCTAAACAGATGTACCACTGATACTTTTAAACTAAAAAAAACCGCTCTGATCAGAGCGGTTTTTTTATGTCCTAAGACTTTATTGCAATGCCACGCAATCAGGCGGTGTAAACGCGCTTTTCAGCCGCAGTGGGGGTATTTACTTTGTAGGTTCTGCTTGTGATGGTGTCAATGAACAACCACTCGCCTTGAACTTGAGCAGTAGAAACAGTCAATTTAAGATAACCACGACGTGATGAATCCATCCACTTCAAATCCTTGACCACACCTTCAAAAATGGCTTTAACTTGCGCTGGCGGCAACGACAAATAGGCTTCCAGTCCGGGAGAGCTCACGCTGGATGTCGCAAACTCTTCGCCCACTTTCTGGCCTGACATCAAAGTCAAATCACTGTGCCAAGCATTGTGTGTGTCGCCCGCCAAAACCACCAAGCGCTTTTTAAGCTGTGCAGCTGTCGACAAGAGAATTTCACGTGCAGCTGGATAACCGTCCCAAGCGTCCAAGTTGTAACCCAGTTTGGGTTGGTTCAACAAGGCTGTTTCTGTCGCTGTGATGGGGAAGCCTTGCGCTTGTTTTCCCTTGGCTGTGAGATAGTCTGTAATGGCTTTTTCACCGGCAGCTTGCGCTTGTGGACTGGTGTCCGATGGATTCAATGCTTGCAAAATGGTCAATGGAAA
>CALCBL010000583.1 GCA_937897495.1 uncultured Burkholderiales bacterium | reverse complement strand
AACTGAGCTAATCCCGCATTTGCAATCAACTTAGCATTCTATGCCAATTTGCCTGCGTTGAACGAATTGTAGCGTAATTTGTGGGAATTTTAAAAGCCCTCCCAAAAATTCTATCAATGCTTCACAGCCCCTGCTTTGGTCGCTGTCTTGGGGTCAGCCACAACAGGCGCTTCTACGACCACCGGCTCTTCATCAGGCAGTGCTTGAGGCATTGATACAAGCGCCACTTCAAGCACTTTGTCGATCCATTTAACCGGCACAATTTCCAGGCCGTTTTTAACATTTTCAGGAATGTCTTGAAGGTCTTTCACATTGTCTTCAGGAATTAAAACGGTCTTGATACCGCCGCGCAAAGCCGCCAACAGTTTTTCTTTCAAACCGCCAATGGCCGTGACTTCACCGCGCAAAGTAATCTCACCTGTCATGGCGACATCGGCACGCACAGGGATACCCGTCATGGCAGACACCATGGCGGTGGTCATGGCAGCGCCAGCACTGGGGCCGTCTTTAGGCGTAGCACCATCGGGCACGTGAATGTGCAAGTCTTTCTTTTCAAACACATCGTCTTTGATGCCTAGCATGCGGGCACGGCTGCGCACCACGGTGCGCGCGGCCTCCACTGATTCTTTCATCACATCGCCCAGAGAGCCTGTACGGGTAATAACACCTTTGCCTGGCATGAGCGCAGCCTCGATGGTGAGCAAGTCGCCACCTACTTCGGTCCATGCCAACCCAACCACTTGACCCACTTGATTGGTCGCTTCAGCACGACCGTATGTGTATTTCTGCACACCCAAGAAATCATTCAAGTTGTCGGGCGTGACCAGCACTGGCGCCGTCATTTGTTTGAGCAACAAACTCTTGACGACTTTGCGGCAAATCTTAGACAACTCGCGCTCTAGTGAACGCACGCCAGCCTCACGCGTGTAGTAGCGAACAATATCTCGCACAGCGGCATCGCTGATGTTGAGTTCTTCGATTTTCACGCCATTGTTTTTCAACTGCTTAGGCAGCAAATACTTAATGGCAATGCTGGTTTTTTCGTCTTCTGTATAGCCCGACAAACGAATCACTTCCATGCGGTCTAACAAGGCAGATGGAATGTTCATGGAGTTTGAAGTAGCCACGAACATGACGTCGCTCAAATCAAAATCTACTTCAACATAGTGATCGCCAAAGGTGTGGTTTTGTTCAGGGTCTAAGACCTCTAACAAAGCACTGGAAGGGTCGCCTCGAAAGTCGGTACCCAACTTGTCAATTTCGTCCAACAAGAACAATGGATTGCGCGTGCCCACCTTGCTCAAGCTTTGCAACACTTTGCCAGGCATAGCACCAATGTAGGTGCGGCGGTGCCCCCGAATTTCGGCTTCATCGCGCATGCCACCCAAGGCCATGCGCACATACTTGCGGCCCGTGGCTTTGGCAATCGATTGGCCCAATGAAGTTTTACCAACACCCGGTGGGCCGACCAAGCAAAGAATAGGCGCCTTCACTTTGTCTACGCGCTGCTGTACCGCGAGGTATTCCATGATGCGATCTTTGACTTTTTCTAGGCCGAAGTGGTCTTCGTTCAACACCACTTCGGCATTGCCCAAGTCGTGTTTGATTTTGGTCTTCTTGCTCCAAGGCAATGCTGTAAGCACTTCAATGTAGTTGCGCACCACAGAAGCTTCTGCTGACATGGGTGACATGAGCTTGAGTTTCTTCAACTCAGCGTCAGCTTTTTTGCGCGCTTCTGCCGGCATTTTGGCGGCTTTGATTTTCTTCTCGATCTCTTCGATGTCGGCGCCCTCTTCGCCTTCACCGAGTTCTTTTTGAATGGCCTTGACTTGCTCGTTCAAATAAAAATCGCGCTGATTCTTCTCCATTTGGCGCTTCACGCGGCCACGGATTTTTTTGTCCACATTCAAAATATCAACTTCACGCTCTAGTTGTGTGAAGAGATTTTCTAAGCGGTCGCGAATGCTGGCCAAGTCCAAAACCACTTGCTTGTTTTCCAATTTCAAAGGCAGGTGCGCCGCAATGGTGTCGGCCAATCGTCCTGGCTCATCAATGCTGGAAATGGAAGTGAGGATTTCTGGTGGGATTTTTTTATTCAGTTTGACGTACTGGTCAAATTGCTGCATGACTGCGCGGCGCAGGGCTTCAATTTCACTGCTTTGCTCGGCCTTCTCGGCGGCCAATTCAACTGGCAACACGCTGGCCACGAAATGGACTTCGCCATCGACAATGGTTTTGACTTTGGCGCGCTGCTGGCCTTCAACCAACACCTTGACGGTGCCATCGGGCAGTTTGAGCATTTGCAAAATGGTAGAGATGCAACCGACTTCGAACATGTCGGTGGCTTCTGGCTCATCTTTGGCCGCTGTTTTTTGGGCCACCAACATGATGCGGCGATCGGTGAGCATGGCGCTTTCAAGCGCTTTGATGCTTTTGGGGCGCCCCACAAAGAGGGGGATGACCATGTGCGGAAAGACCACGACATCGCGCAGTGGCAACATCGGCAGGTCAATTAATTCAGCGGGCAGTGGTGTATGTCCAGACATGTGATTCCCTTGTGTATGGGGGATAAATGGCCCCTGTTTTCCCGATTTCAAGCCTTGAATGAGTAGGGTTTTTCATCGAGTACAGGGGGTGGGCTGGAAAAGTTCAAGCTTGCTTGGCCGACTCGCGGTAAACAAGCAAAGGTGTGTGGTTGTCTTCAATGGTGGACGCATCGACCACCACTTTTTCGACATTGCTGGTGTTGGGCAAGTCGAACATGGTGTCAATGAGAGCCTGCTCCAAAATAGACCGCAAACCGCGAGCGCCAGTTTTGCGGGCCAGTGCTTTTTTGGCAATGGCGTGCAAGGCTTCAGGCCTGATTTCCAGGTCGACGCCTTCCATGTTGAGCAACTTGCCAAATTGTTTGACCAGGGCATTTTTGGGTTCGGTCAAAATTTGAACCAGGGCTTCTTCTGTGAGTTCGGCCAATGTGGCCACCACAGGCATACGACCTACCAGTTCAGGGATGAGGCCAAACTTGATCAAATCTTCTGGCTCCACTTCGGTAAAAACTTGGGTGAGTGATCGCTGCTTCTTGCTTTTGACCACGGCACCAAAACCAATGCCGGAAGCTTCCGTGCGGTTTTCAATGACTTTTTCCAAGCCTGAAAATGCGCCACCGCAGATGAACAAAATATTGGTGGTGTCAATTTGCAAGAAGTCTTGATTGGGGTGCTTGCGTCCGCCTTGCGGTGGCACGCTGGCCATGGTGCCTTCGATTAACTTGAGCAAGGCCTGCTGAACACCCTCGCCTGACACGTCGCGCGTGATGGAAGGGTTGTCAGACTTGCGAGTGATTTTGTCGATCTCGTCGATGTAAACAATACCGCGCTGTGCGCGATCGACATCGTAGTTACAGCTTTGCAACAACTTGGAAACAATGTTCTCAACATCTTCGCCCACATAACCGGCTTCAGTGAGGGTGGTTGCATCGGCCATGACAAAAGGCACATCGAGCATGCGCGCCAAGGTTTGTGCTAACAAAGTTTTGCCAGAGCCTGTGGGGCCAATGAGCAAGATGTTGCTCTTTGACAATTCAACGTCTTCTTTTTTAGCGCCTTCTTTGTGGCGCAAACGCTTGTAGTGGTTGTAAACCGCAACAGCCAAGGTGCGCTTGGCTTTTTCTTGACCGATGACGTAGTTGTCTAAGTTGGTTTTGATGTCGAGCGGTGTAGGCAGGCCAGATTTAGCATCTTTGGCAATTTCGGAAGCAGGCAATTCATCGCGAATGATGTCGTTGCACAAGTCGATGCACTCATCGCAAATGAACACGGAAGGCCCGGCGATGAGCTTCTTAACCTCGTGCTGGCTTTTGCCACAAAAGGAGCAATACAAATTCTTTTCGGTAACTGAGCCTTTTTTATCGGCCATAAACGACGCCTTGTGATTCTGTTTTCCCTATGATAACGAAAGAAAAACGGCGCTCTCCATGAAAGGGGGCGCCGTCTTCAAAAAACAGGGCAGAAAAGCTAATTTCGACCCCGGTTTGTTGCGTCTCAGGGACGTTTTGCAATAACTTGGTCAATCAGACCGTATTCTTTGGCTTCGTCAGCTGACAAATAGTAGTCACGCTCGGTGTCTAACTGGATCTTTTCCAGGGCTTGTCCGGTGTTTTCGGCCAGGATTCTGTTAAGTTGCTCGCGAGTTTTGAGGATTTCACGGGCATGAATCTCAATTTCGGTAGCTTGACCGCGGGTGCCGCCCAAGGGCTGGTGAATCATGACCTTGGAGTTGGGCAGAGAAAACCGCTTTCCCTTGGTTCCGGCGGATAACAAGAAAGCGCCCATGCTGGCTGCCATGCCGGTGCAAAGCGTAGACACATCGGGCTTGATGAAGTTCATGGTGTCATAGATGGCCATGCCAGCGCTGACCGAACCACCCGGCGAGTTGATGTAGAAGGAAATGTCCTTTTCAGGATTTTCGCTTTCCAAAAACAACAATTGGGCGACCACAGAATTGGCCGTGTAGTCATTGACTTCACCCACCAAGAAGATCACGCGCTCTTTGAGCAAGCGGGAGTAAATGTCATAGGCGCGTTCGCCGCGACCTGACGTTTCGATGACCATGGGCACATTGCCCAAGGCTTGAATGTCGAGTGAATTCATTTTGATTCCAAACTGATGTTTGTGAAAACGATAAAACTTTGCAGCCGGCTTAAGCTTGTTGGCCCATCAACTCGTCAAAGGAGATGGTCTTTTCAGTGACTTTGGCTTTGGACAGGATGAAGTCGGACACATTGGCCTCAATGACCACAGCCTCAACTTCAGCCATGCGCTGGTTGTCTCCATAGTACCAACGCATCACATCTTCAGGACGCTCGTAGCTAGAAGCCAGTTCTTCGATGTGGGCTTTGATTTGCGCTTCAGTGGCATTCAAAGTATTGGCCTTGACCAACTCAGCGACCACCAAGCCCAAACGCACACGGCTTTCGGCTTGAGGACGGAAAATTTCGTCGGGGATAGGCGCTTTGTCGGCGTCTTTGATACCGCGCTGTTTGAGATCGGCGCGGGCGCCCTCTTTCAAACGCTCCACTTCGTTTTGCACCACGGAATTGGGCAAATCGAGCTCGGCTTTTTCAACCAAGGCATTCATGGCAGCTTGCTTGTTGCGAGCCTGCAAACGGAATTTGACTTCGCGCTCCAGGTTCTTGCGAATGTCTGCGCGCAAGCCTTCAACCGATGCGTCGGCAATGCCCAATGACTTGGCCAAGGCTTCGTTCACTTCAGGCAAATGGGCGGCTTCAATTTTTTTCACAGTGACCATGAAGTCGGCTGTTTTGCCAGCCACGTCTTGACCATGGTAGTCGGCAGGGAATGCCAATTGAAAAGTTTTGCTTTCGCCATTTTTCATGCCGCGCACTGCTTCTTCAAACTCTTTGAGCATTTGGCCTTCGCCCACCAAGAATTGGAAGTCTGCAGCCTTGCCGCCAGAGAAAACTTCGCCGTCGATCTTGCCTTCAAAGTCAACCGTCACGCGGTCGCCATCGATAGCGGCATCGGTAGCAGCACGTTGAGAAAAGGTGCGGCGCTGCTTGCGCAAAATGTCAACGGTTTTGTCAATGGCTTCGTCGGTGACTTCTGTGCTGAGTTTTTCAACTGTTGCAGCAGACAAGTCACCTAATTTAACTTCAGGGTAGACCTCGAAGATGGCATCAAATGCCAACTCACCTTCGGGTGCGCCATCTTTTTCAGAAATTCGGGGCTGGCCAGCAACGCGCACCTTGGCTTCGTTGGCAGCAACGGCAAAGGCCTCACCCACTTTGTCGTTCATGACTTCGTATTGAACGGAATAACCGTAGCGCTGTGCCACCACATTCATGGGCACTTTGCCTGGACGGAAACCGTCCATCTTGACGGTGCGGGCCATTTTCTTCAAACGGGCATCGACTTCAGATTGGATGACAGTCACGGGCAGTGACAAGCTGATTTTGCGTTCCAATTTTTCCAATGTTTCAACAGTAACTGCCATGGTCTTCTCTTTTAGTAAGTGGTGCGCGGGGCGGGACTCGAACCCGCACAGTATTGCTACCGTCAGGACCTAAACCTGGTGCGTCTACCAATTTCGCCACCCGCGCGGGTCCCATCCATATGGGTTGAATCGGTCAACCTTCTATTTTAACCATGGAACGGGTGACTTCTGAACCGAAGTCACCCTTTAGATCCTCGGGTTTAGACCGACTTGGGGGGCGGTGCCACCTTGAACCATGCGGCATACATGGCCGGCAAAGCCAACAATGTGAGGGCCGTCGCCACGATCAATCCGCCCATGATGGCCACTGCCATGGGCGCCAAAAACACACTT
>CALCBL010000582.1 GCA_937897495.1 uncultured Burkholderiales bacterium | reverse complement strand
CAAGCCCTTGAAACCATGGTCTCCACCGTTGTAGGTGAAATACTTCACCGCGAACCTGACAGCATTCGCGTCTTGCATGCCGATTCATTGAACGCACTGCCTTCTAACAGCCCAGTGGGCAGTCGAATGGCCATCATGTTAGGCGGTGCAGCTGCGGGTGCCGCCAAGAAAATCAAAAACAAACTGCTGCAGATTGCTGCACACAACTTAGGCGTTGCACTTGAACAATTGGACTATGAAGGTGGCCATGTTCAAGTCAAGAACGAGCCAGAAAAAAAACTATCGTGGGATGCTTTGGTTGAAATTGCTCACCGCAAATTTCACAAACTGCCACAGGGTATGGAGCCTGGACTTCAAGAGAAGTTCGTGTGGGAAGTTCCAACAGGCGGCATGTTGCCCACGGCAGATGGCAGAGTTCAAATGTACCCATGCCACTCCTTTGAATCTCATGTGGTGTTGGTCAGCATTGACCCAGGCACCTGCAAAGTGACCGTGCGCAAATACGTTTGCGGACATGACTGCGGCGTCATGATCAGCCCCGATGTGGTTCACGGCATGACCTACGGCGGCATTGCACACGGACTGGGCGCCGCCTTGATGGAAAAATTTGCCTTCTCACCAGAGGGACAACTTCTAGCGGGCACCTTCATGGATTATTTGCTGCCATCTTCGGCAGAGGTGCCTGCCATCACCATCGTTGACCATTGCACACCCTCCCCCCTCACTGAGTTTGGTCAAAAAGGTTCTGGCGAAGCGGGCTATTTAGGCAGCCCAGCCGCCATCGCCAGTGCAGTCAATGACGCATTGTCTACACAGGGTGCCAAAATTGACCATCTGCCCATGACGCCTCAGGCAATCTGGACTGCATTAAACGACGCCAAATCACCGGCATAAACTTTTATCACAAGGGCCTACTGACATGACAACCCACACCCACATGCTATCCGGACCTGCTGGCAAAATTGCGGTTCATGTCTCGGGGCCCACTGACGGCCCTGCTGTTTTGATGACGCACTCCATCCTTTCATCCAGCATGATGTGGCGTGAACAAGCCAGCTTGTTGGCGGCCACCGGATGGCGTGTCATTTGTGCAGACACCCGAGGCCATGGCCAATCTGAATGCCAGACCCAGAGTTGCACCATGGACGATTTGGTGGCCGACAGTTTGGCCGTGCTTGATGGCCTGCACATTGATAAAGCACACTACATTGGCCTGTCTCTGGGCGGCATGAGCGGCGCTGGATTTGGCATTCAACATTCAGACCGATTGCTCAGCATGGTCTTGTGTGATTGCCGGGCCGACATGCCCACCCCAATGGGTGATGTTTGGAACGATCGCATGGCAAGTGCCTCACAAGATGGCTGTCAAAGCCTGGCTGTTCCAACCACAGAAAGATGGTTTGGCGCCCCTTTTCTTGCAGCGAATTCAGCAACTGCAAAAGCATTTCAAGACACCATCTCTCAAACACAAGTTAACGGATTCTTAAGTTGCGCAAGAGCCATCCAGGGCCTGAACTACTTAGATCGTATCTCTCAGATCAAAGTCCCGACCACTTTGATTGTGGGTGCCAACGACGGCCCACTTCCGCAAGCCATGCAAGCCATGCAAGAAAAAATTCACGGATCGCATTTAGAAATCATTCCGAAGGCTGGGCATTTGCCCAACATTGATCAAGCACAATTATTCAACGCAGCACTGATGCGGCATTTTTACCATCACATCTCAGGAAGTTAAGCATGAGCGATCAAATCAAAATTCAACAAGATGGCCGTATTTTGCGCGTCACCTTCAACCGTGCTGAAGGCAATGGCGTTTCTGACAGCATGGCTGCAGCCTTGTCTGAAGCCGTTTTGAATGCACACGAAAATTCCGACTGTGTAGTTCTGAACAGCGTTGGCCCCGATTTTTGCACAGGCCGTGTGCGTGATGCAGATTTTCCGCCCTCACCAGAAGCCTACTCACGCCGTCCTGAATACGACTCTATATTTAACAGTTACAAAGCTTTGCGCAGTTGCACCGTACCGGTCATTGGCGTGATCGAAGGCAAATGCATGGGTTTTGGCACAGCCATTGCAGCACTTTGTGATGTGTCATTTGCCAGCGACACAGCCACCTTCAACATTCCTGAAATTGCGCACAACGTCATGCCCACCATGGTCATGTCGGCCATTTACGATCGCATGAACCGAAATGCCATTTTGTACATGGCCTACTCGGCAGACTTCATCAGTGCCACGCAAGCGCAGTCTTATGGCATTGTCAGCAATGTGGTTCAACAAGACCAACTTGCTGCTGAAGTCAAACGCTTTTGCGACACCTTGCTCAGCCGCCCGCGCCCTGCCATTTTGGGTCTGAAAGAATATTTGCGAGTGGCTCCCCGCATGGACGAACAAGGTGCCATTGACTACGCCAGAAGTTTGCACTCCATGGTCAACACCTCTGCTGCCATGAAGAAAAAAGCGCATTGAACGGCGCGTCCCACCCTTCACAGTTCAACAGAAAGTAGCAAGATGGAAATATTGGGCCAGCAACTTATTTCAGCGCCGCGTCAAACAGTTTGGGACGCTCTGAATGACCCGCTCATTTTGAAAGAATGTTTGCCTGGTTGCGAATCTGTCGAGCAACTGTCGCCTTAAGAGTTTAGAGTCGTTATCAAAACAGCCATCGGCCCCTTAAAGGCACGTTTTCAAGGCTCCCTCAAAATATCAGAAGCCAAAGTACCCGAATCTTGTGTCATGCATTTTGAAGGCCAAGGTGGCGCCATCGGATTTGGCAAGGGAACCGCTTCGGTCACTTTGAAAGAAGCCGCAGATGGCACAGATTTAAGTTACGAAGCCAAGGCTCAAATTGGCGGTAAATTGGCGCAAGTAGGCTCCAGGCTGATTGACAGTGTTGCTAAAAAAATGGCCGACGATTTTTTCAAGGCATTCCAAATTGCTGTAGGGCCCAAGCCCACTGAGCAGATGATCGCAAAGCCTGATGCTCCCAAGGCGGCCCCAACTTCGGGCGTGATCCCATCAGCCGCTACCCGTCTAGAAAGTTCGCCACAAAGCTCAGAAAAAATGGTGCCCGCTTGGTGGCTTTTTCCAGCTTTTGTTTTAGGAGCTGCCATCATGTTGGCAGGCTCGCGTTGTATGCATTGATTTTGTCAAAAAAAATAGGAGACATGCCATGACTTTAGACATTGATTACCGCGATT
>CALCBL010000581.1 GCA_937897495.1 uncultured Burkholderiales bacterium | reverse complement strand
ATCACAGACATTTTTGATTTCCAATGCTTGTTGTGCGACTCAATAGGCTCGGCATTCAAGCGGATTAGCTACAGCTGACGCTACCGCAGCCCGACATGGTGACATTCTTGATGACAGAGGGATCGGCCAATGTTTCTGTTTCGCTGTCAAAGTTCACAGATTTCAAATGCAGGGCCAAGCCAGCGTCCATTGATGCGGCGTGTTGCGGAAACCATTCAGCCAAAGCCTCAGCCAAGCGAGAAATGATTTCTGGGTCGCCTTGCACATAGTGCGTTTCTACCGCGCGCATGGTTTCCAAAATGGTGGCGTGCTGGCCTGCATGACAGTTGTCTTCGCTAAAGCCTGTGGCCAACATCCAGCGATCTTCTTGGGCGAAATGCTCAACGGTGTGATTTAAAAATTCACGGTACAAATTCAATTGCTCTGTTTGTGGTGTGAGCAACAAGGCGTTGAGCATGGTCACAAACTCTTCGTGTGTGTGGTCCATGCGGCCATCGCCAGTGTGCAAGTCAGCAGACCAGTTAAGACCAGCGGCATAAGGCGATACCGCAGCTTGTTCAATTTGATTGGTTTCCATCTCGACCTCTTTTTAAAAACCCAAACGCGCATGATGACGCGCAATTTGCTGTCTGACTTGATCTGGCGCAGTACCACCTAAAGTATTCCGGGCATTCAAGGACCCCACCAAGCTGAGACATTCGAATACATCAGCTTGAATGCCAGCGTTGAACTGTTGCAAAGTGGTCAGCGGCAGTTCGCTCAAGTCTAAGTTTTGCGTTTGCGCTGTTTTGACAGCATGTGCAACCACCTCATGCGCATCGCGGAAGGGCAGTCCCTTCTTGACCAAATAATCGGCCAAATCGGTGGCTGTGGCGTAACCTTTTTTAGTGGCAGCTTCCATGGCTGCAGCGTTGACGCTGATGCCGCCCTCTTTTTGGCCCGTTTGTGGATTCAATTGTCCACCGATCATCTCGCTGAAGATTCGCAAGGTGTCTTTGAGAGTGTCCACGGTGTCGAACAAAGGTTCTTTGTCCTCTTGATTGTCTTTGTTGTAGGCCAGCGGCTGGCCCTTCATGAGCGTGATGAGTCCCATGAGATGCCCCACCACACGGCCTGTTTTGCCACGTGCCAATTCGGGTACGTCGGGGTTTTTCTTCTGCGGCATGATGGAACTGCCCGTAGTGAAACGGTCGGCAATTTTCACGAAGCCAAAGTTTTGGCTCATCCATAAAATCAGTTCTTCGCTCAAGCGACTGATGTGCACCATGCACAAAGAAGCAGCTGCTGTGAATTCAATGGCAAAGTCGCGGTCGCTGACGCCATCAAGGCTGTTTTGGCACACACAAGCTTGGCCCTGCTCATCGACCATGCCCAAACTGCGAGCAACGCGCTCGCGGTCAAGCGGATAAGTGGTGCAAGCCAATGCGGCAGAACCCAAT
>CALCBL010000580.1 GCA_937897495.1 uncultured Burkholderiales bacterium | reverse complement strand
ATGTTGGCCAACGAGTTAGGACGCAGACACATCAAGTGCCTTCTGGTCGACCCCAAAGCCAGCACCGCCTTCAACCCACAAGCCAATGCCACGCAGGCTCGCACCATGGAGCATTTTCGGCGTCTCGGATTTGCTCAAGAAATTCGCGCGCAAGGACTGCCGCCCCATCACCCCACAGACATCACCTACCTCACGCGTTTTAGTGGCATTGAGTTGGCCCGGCTTAGATTGCCCACAGCGGCGGCGGCTCCTCAAGCCATCAAAGCCATGACAGGTTCATGGAGTGCTGCTGAATTGCCGCACCGGGTCTCGCAAAAATTTGTCGAAGTAACGCTGCGCCAGCATGCCGAAAAATGGGCTAGCAACGACATTCGCTATGGATGGAAGCTTGAATCATTCATCGATGAAAGTCTCTCAGCCAGCAACGCAGGTTCAGTTGCATCGAGTCATCCTATTCAGGCCACCATTCAACAAGTCAATTCAACTGAACCAGCTTCTCTTAAAGTCAAAGCCAAGTACTTAATCGGCGCAGATGGCGCCAGAAGTTTCGTTCGCCATGAACTCGGCATTGCATGGGGCGGCGCTACAGGATTCAAGCGCAATTTCATGGGCGGAAAAATGCTGGCGGTTTACTTGAAGGCCCCGCACTTCTACGAGCGAAATCCAAATGACCGCGCTTGGATGTATGTCATTGTCAATCCAGAACTGCGCGCCTTCATCATGTCGGTTGATGGCGTCAGTGAGTTTGCCTTTCATGTGCAAATGGCAGACGATGCCGCCACTGAAGCACTCACAGCAGAAGATGCCAAAAGGCTGTTTGCACTCGCCTACGGCCAGCCCATCGACATTGAAATTTTATCGATGGCCACCTGGCTCGCAGGACATGCGCTAGTGGCAGACAACTTCCAAAAGGGAAACATCTTTTTAGGGGGTGATGCAGTTCATTTGTTCACACCCACAGGAGGGCTAGGCTACAACACGGCTGTTGAAGATGCCGTGAACTTAGGCTGGAAACTCGCAGCTGTTTTAAAAGGCCAAGCCCAACCAGCTCTGCTCAACAGTTACGAGATCGAAAGAAAACCTTTGGCCATCCGCAACACTGGCTATGCAAAACAGTTTGCCGATTCCATCGGTCTGTTTGATGCTGACAAGGCGCTTGAAGATATTTCACCTGAAGGCGAGCAGGCACGAAGCATCGCCTCTGACTATTTGAATGGCCATGCACGAAGGGAATTCAATATTCCAGGGGTCACATTTGGCGGCCGATACATGCAATCGCCGCTCATCGTTGCAGATGGCACACAAGCTCCGGCCGATGCCGCCAATACATACATCCCCTCAGCGTGCCCAGGTGGACGCCCTCCTCACGCTTGGTTGCCAGACGGCAGTTCTTTATTTGACCACTTCAATTTTGAATGGACTTTGCTGGTGCTTGGCAAAGACAATTCTCAATTGGCACAAGATGCTTTGAAATTTTCAGAGGCAGCTTTACAGTGCCATTTGGACTTCAAAGTCTTGCACTTTGATTCCCAAGAATTGATCGATTTGTACGAAGCCAACTTGGTACTGATCAGGCCTGATCAAATCGTCGCTTGGCGTGGCACGAACGCGAGCAAAGCCTCTGAAATTTTGAAACAAGCCAGCGGGGCTTAACGGATATTCACAGGCCTTGTCATTTGCTCAGGCGTGGTGAAGTAATTGGAGTGAAGCCCCCATCAAGGAATCTGATCCTTGATTTCTAATTTCAAGCCTTTGGCGCCTACTTTGACAGGACCCAAACTGCCCGACAAATCGCCAGATTGCGGCATGGCATTGCCCGACTTGGTCACGCGCACCTTAACCATGACTTCACCGGCCGCTGATAACTTGCGATCGGGGGCCATGGCAGTGGAATCGTCGAGCGTGAAATTGAAAGGCAACTGCGACACAGTGGTCTTAAAGATGGCCAAGGGCATTCGATCGCCGTTGGCAGGGGTTGCATAAATAAACACCACATCATTGGGGCTGGCCTTGGACTTCAAGGAGGCAGACAAGTTGACTTGCCCGGTCACATTGAGTCCGGAAGCTGCCGCAGGTGCGGCTTTAGCGGGCGGCATGCCCAATCTTTCACGCACAGTCGCAATCGCGCTCTCCAAGCCTGCCAAATCAGGATTGTTAGCGTCTAATGGCTTTCTGGCCTGCTCCCAGTACTTCAATGCATCTGCAAACTTGCCTTCTGCGTAAGAGGCACTGCCTGCCGTCAGCAAAGCACCAAAGTGTTGCGGATCTCTTTGTAAAACTTCACGAATGACGTTCCAAGGTTCACCTTCAAATTGACCTTGACGCTGCATGGCAATGACCTCAATGCGCTCCAACTTCAAGTCGTCGTCATCAGAAAGCTTGAGCGCACTGTCGTATGCCCTAAGTGCTGCATCAAAATTTTCTAAGGTTCGGTAGGTTCGGCCTAACATGACCCAACCTTGCAAATTGTCGGGCTTGTCTTGAAGTTTTTCTGCCAAAGTCTGAGCCATTTTGGTCAAATCTTTGGGGTCAACTTGATCAGGTGTTTTCAAGGCCAAAGGGTTCAAGGCCTCGGGTTGGCCCACCCACATGTACATGCCCATGGAGCCTAAAGGCAAAGCCACAGCCAGAACCACCGCCGTCCAAATGGCAGGCTTTTCGGTTTTGGCAGCAGGATCGTCTACTGCAGATGTATCTTCTAGCAGGCGCAGGCTCAATTCATCGCGAGACTGCTGCCATTCTTCATCACTGATGTGGCCGCTATCGTGCTCGCGGTCTAAATCTAAAATTTGATCGCGGTAAACCTTGGCATTGGCGTTGGCTTGGCTTGCCTGCGTCATAGGCTTTCGCTCACGCAACAAGAACCACAAAAAAACAACTGCGACAAACAGCGCAATGCCAAGCGCAATGAGAACAAACAACATGCTGGCATTCATGGCGCATCTCCAGATTTCAAAATTTCTTGTAC
>CALCBL010000579.1 GCA_937897495.1 uncultured Burkholderiales bacterium | reverse complement strand
TTTGATTGCGCCACTGACGCATTTGCCCGATGAGCCCTCACCCGCATTCAAAGCTCTTGAAGTACCCTCACCAATGCTTCGATCGATACTTGGTTGGACCTTGGCCATTCCTGGAACGCTTTATCGAATGTCATTGAGCTTGAAAATTATTTTTGGCCCTGAGAGAGCTCCCGCTGACTTTGCCATTCGAGGGGGAGGCATCTTGTCACTCAAGCCTCAGACCTTTATCAGCGCCTCTAGCGACTTACAAAATGTGGGCTGGAGCATGCCTGCTATTGAAGCTGCATACGCCAGCATGCAAACACCGGTGCATGTGCTGTTTGCCACGGAAGATCGAATTTTGGATTGCAAACTGAATGGCGAAGATTTGCCCTCTCGCATTCCTGGCGCGCAAATTACCTTGGTAAGCGGTGGGCACATGTTGCCTGTGACCCAAGTAGAACTGTGTATTCAATTCATTGAAGGCGTGGCAGGGTAAGACACAGGCTTGGCGTCTTGGTGCCACACTTTGTACTTGTGCATCACCTGCGCATAAGCCTCTGAGTCTTCAAAACTTGTCAGCCAATTTTGCAAAGGCTTCCACGCTTGCGCATCAAACCATGCTCTGTCTGTTCTAGCAAATTGCCGCACAAAGGGCGCAATGGCTGCATCAACCCAACACCATGCAGGGCCCATCAAACATGCCGCCTGGCTCAGTTTGACATTGAGTTGGCTTAGGAACAATGAACCCTGTTGTCTGTTTGCCAATCCGTCGGGCAGGTCGTAGCGATTGGGGTACTTGTAGCGATCTAAATGCTGCTTAAATTCGCTGTCGCATTGGTGCACCAACGCCACCGCATCTTGGTGCGTGGCAGTGCCTGCGGTCGACCAAGACTGTGGGTCACTTTGCTGCAAAGCCCAGTTGATGATGTCCAGACTTTCTTCTAGCACTTGGTCTTTCAAAACTAAGACCGGCACAGTGCCTTTGGGCGAGACAGCCAACATGCTTTCTGGTTTTTGCGACAGCGCAATTTCGCGAATTTCACAGCGTATGCCGCTCGACAACAACGCCAATCTGGCGCGCATGGCATAAGGGCAGCGTCGGAAGGAATACAAAACAGGTGCATCAACTGGTAACAAGGCAGCCACCCTTTCTTGACGTTGTGGCGTGCCAATGTGATTGGTATGACGCGCCTTGGCAATTTCCCATTGTTTTTGTCGTTCCCGAGCGCCGTTCTTTTGAACCTCGCTGGTGTGATCATGACACCGTGGGCAACTGACGCCCAACTCAAACATGTCCGATGCTTTGGCGCCAGGTGGCAAGGGTTCACGACAAGCGCGGCACAACTCATGTGGGCCCGGTGTTAAACCATGGCCCACAGACACTCGCTCGTCAAACACAAAGCACTCACCCTCCCACAAGCTTTTCTCTGGCGGCACAAGCTCTAGGTATTTAAGAATGCCGCCTTGCAAATGATAGACATCTTCAAAGCCATGTTCCAACATCAAAGAGGTTGATTTTTCGCATCGGATACCGCCAGTGCAAAACATAGCCACTCGTGGCTTCTGACCCTTTTT
>CALCBL010000578.1 GCA_937897495.1 uncultured Burkholderiales bacterium | reverse complement strand
TGACCAACACTCGCAAGGCAGACTCCCCCATCGACGCCCAATTTACATAGCGTTGGTCCCCACGTGCTTATACGGGCGAAGTCATTTCTGAAGCCGATGTCATGAGCATGCTCGAGGCCGCGCGGTGGGCCCCCTCCTCTAACAATGCCCAACCTTGGCGTTTTGCAGTGGTGCTGCGCAACGACCCGCAATGGGATGCGCTGTTTGCCACCTTGAACCCCAACAACCAAGCGTGGGTCGGCAAGGCTGGCGCTTTGGTGGCCATTGCTTCTTACCAGTTGGCACCCAAAGCGGGAACGCCCGACTTGATTCCCAATGGCATGCACGCTTTCGACACTGGCGCCGCTTGGGCTTACATGGCCATGCAAGCACACCTGAATGGCTTTTCATTGCACGGCATTGGCGGCTTTGACAAAGTAGCCGGCGCTCAAGTCTTAGGCCTACCTGCTGATCACACCTTGCAAATGTTGGCCACAGTGGGCAAACGCGGCGATGCGGCCACACTGCCCGATGCATTGCGCGAAAGAGAAGCGCCCAATGCACGCAAGCCGCTGAGTGCATTGGCCAAGCGGGGTTCTTTTTAAGTGACCCAAGCCAAGCATCCTCTGCTTCAAGCGCAGTCGGCCCTGACCTTCAGTCACATGGGCTTTTTTGTGCGCGATGCAGAGAGAATGGCTCTTTATTACCAAACAGTCTTAGGCTTCACCATCACAGACCGCGGCTTGTTGGGAACAGTTCCCTTGATTTTTTTAAGTCGCGATCCCAGTGAGCACCATCAAATTGTGTTGGCAGGCGGCAAGCCAGAAGGCCTGAGCTTCAATGCCATCAACCAAATTTCGTTTCGTGTGCAGGGGTTGGATGTTTTGAGGGCAGTCAAAGCACTGGCCGAACAAGACCCCGGCACCACCGAAATGCTTTGCGTCACGCATGGCAACGCCATTTCGATTTATTTCCGAGACCCAGAGGGCAATCGGATTGAAGCCTTTGTCGATACGCCTTGGTATTGCGAGCAACCGCTTCGAGAAATCATCAATCTGAACGATGACGATGAAACAATTTTTGCGCAATCAGAAAAGATTGCCAGTTCACGCCCCAAATTTCAATTGCGCTCCACATGGCAGGCCGAGATGGCAAGCCGCATGGGCTACACCCCTTTTTAACTTGAAAGAAACACCATGAGACTCATTAGCTTCTTGCTCAACAACACCGCTTGCTATGGCGCAGTTCATGGCAACAGAGTTCTCAATCTCTCCCCTATCTTCGGTGCAGAAGCCCCCGATCTCAAAACTCTGATCGCGAAAAAAATGTTGGCGCAAGCCGCAGAGGCATTGAGCAAACATACGCCTGATTTGATATTTGAAGACCTGTCGCTTTTACCGGTTATTCCCAACCCAGAAAAAATCATGTGTGTGGGTTTGAACTATCACGATCACGTGAAGGAAACAGGCCGTGACCTCACAGAAAAGCCAGCCATTTTTTCACGCGTTAACTCTTCGCAAGTGGGACACGGCCAAGACATCATGCGCCCGCCAGAGTCACATCGCCTCGACTACGAAGGTGAAATTGCCATCATCATTGGAGAAGGTGGGCGCCGAATTTCGGAGGCCGATGCTTGGAAGCACATTGCAGGCTACTCTTGCTACAACGATGGCTCTGTGCGCGATTGGCAAAATTTCACCACCCAATGGACTGCAGGTAAAAATTTCTGGCGCACTGGCGGCTTTGGCCCCTGGATGGTCACTGCCGATGAAATCAAACCCGGTCAAACTTTGACACTGAGCACTCGATTGAATGGTGTTGAGTTACAACGTGCCACCACCGACATGATGATTCACAGCATCCCACGTCAAATTGCCTACATCTCGACCTTCATTCCGCTTGAACCTGGCGATGTCATTGTGAGCGGCACACCCGGCGGCGTTGGCAACAAACGCACACCTCAAGTTTTCATGAAGCCCGGCGACGTGGTGGAAATTGAAGTCGATGCCGTTGGCATTTTGCGCAACACCATCAAGGACGACGTCGCATGATGAGCATCTTGAAACTCTTGCTTGCGCTCAGCCTGGCTCTCGGCCTTGTGCCAAGGGTTAGCGCACAAGACAACTGGCCCCAAAAACCCATTCGCCTTTTACTGGGATTTCCGGCAGGCGGCGGGTCTGACATCGTGGCCAGGCTAGTTGCCAAGTCATTGAGCGACCGCATGGGTCAAAATGTTGTGGTCGACAACAAACCAGGCGCAGGCGGCAACATCGCAACAGAAATGTTAGTTCGCGCACCGGGTGATGGCTATACCCTGTTATTGGTTCCCAG
>CALCBL010000577.1 GCA_937897495.1 uncultured Burkholderiales bacterium | reverse complement strand
GTTGGATGTAGGTTTATTTGCATCAACTTGATAAGACTTAACCAATAGTCCTTTGGAATCAAAGATGGACAGCTCAAAATTTTCTGCAAAGCCTGTTGGTAAAAAATAATGAATGAGAGCCCCATTGGGTGGATTTTCACCAACATCTAAATAACGGCGCACTCTCTGGCCATTGCTCAGAGTGGTCATCTCACTGGACCCACCAATGCCAAAGGCAGGCCCGTAATTGATGCCTTCTTTTGTAAAGGAAGAGCCAGCACTCCAAGCCAATCTGGTTCGTATGGTATCTCTCACGTTGAAAAGTTGAATCTCATTTTGTGAGTGTTTGATTTCCCTCAAAGGCGAAAAATCATCCAAGATCCAGAACGATCTGCCATGCGTCGCAACAACGAGATCGCTGTTTTTAATTTTGATGTCGTAAACAGGAACTGTTGGAAAGCTGCCTTTCATGCGGCTCCAACTCTTTCCATCATTTTGGGTGTAAAAAATACCAGTCTCTGTTCCTACGAATAACAAGCCTGGGCACTGAGGATCTGCGCGAACAACACGGACAATTTCATTTGAAGGCAAGTTGCCCACCATTGAAGACCAACTCTTACCGCCATTTTTAGAGACAAACAGGTAGGGAGAATAATCACCCAGCTTGTAGCGAGTGGCACTGACATAAATTAAGTCGGCATTCTGATGTGATATTTCGATGCAACCTACATAAGCGAGTTTAGGCATGTCCTTTGGCGTTACATTTTTCCAAGTTTGGCCGTTATTGCGTGTTACGTGCACCAAACCATCGTCAGTGGATGCCCATATTTCTTGCTCACGGTGAGGAGACGGTGCAACGCAAGCACAAGTGGCGTGAACCTCGGCGCCTGCCGTGTCATGCGTCAATTCACCGCCAGAGTGCCCTTGCCGGTTGGGTTCGTTCAAACTTAAATCTGGTGAAATTGCAGTCCAACTCGCTCCTTCGTCTTGCGTTCTAAAGACCCGATTGCCCCCTGCATACAAGGTTTTTGGGTCAGAAGGTGCAAAGACCAAGGGGAATGTCCAAGCAAATCTGTATTTCAAATCGCGAGGTGCAATGCCTCGCGAACTCTCTGGCCAAACATTGACTAAACGTATTTGTTTGGTCAGATGATCGTACCTCTGCAGTGCGCCGGCACCCCCTGGGCTTGACCCTACTGCGCCAACGTAAACAATATTGGGGTCCTTTGGATGCACAGCAATAAAGCCGCTTTCACCTGTGCCTGGATAAGAACAATCTCCTAAGCCAATAGTTCCCCACTCTGATGCGCTGGGAACGCTGATGGACGTATTGTCTTGCTGCGTCCCGTAGACACGATATGGATATTGATTGTCTACATCCAAGCGGTAAAACTGAGCCGTATTTTGGTTGTAAATTGAACTCCAAGTAAGGCCTGCATTAAAGGATACACAGGCGCCGCCATCATTGCCTTGAACCATCCGATTGGGGTTATTCCTGTCAATCCATAAATCGTGGTTGTCGCCATGAGGCGTTGTCACTTCAACAAAGTTTCGGCCGCCATCTGTAGATTTCCACATTTGCAGATTGGTCACATAAACTGTGTCGGCTTGCCCGGGATCTGAAAACACATGTGTGTAATACCATGGACGATGCATCAAGTCACGATTGTTGCTAACTAAAATCCAGTTGTCGCCGTAGTCATCGCTTCTGTAAAGACCCGTCTTGTCTCCTTCTGCTTCAACCAAGGCGTAGACCCTTCCAGATTGGGCCGATGAAACTGAAACGCCATGTTTGCCTAGCAAGCCACCCGGTAAGCCATTCAGGCCTGACAACTCTTTCCATGTGTCGCCGCCATCCATTGAGCGAAACAGGCCACTGCCTGGGCCGCCACTTTTAAGGTGCCAAAAACTTCGGCGAGCATGCCAAAATGCTGCAAATAAAATTCTGGGGTTATTCGGATCTATCGACAAGTCAACGGCACCAGCATCTTTTCCTTGGTAGAGAATTTTTTCCCAGCTTGCTCCGCCGTCAGAAGATCTGAAAACGCCACGATCTTGATTGGCCGCAAAAGCATCTCCCAAGGCGGCAACATAAACCAGCTCAGGGTTTTGCGGATGAATGCAAATACGCCCAATATGCCGCGTATTTTTCAATCCTAAAGATTTCCAAGTTCGACCTGCATCTGTTGATTTGTAAACACCATCGCCATACGAAACATCAACTCGGATGGTTGTTTCGCCCGTTCCTGCATAGACAATATTAGAGTCAGACTGAGCAACAGAAATTGCCCCAATTGCGGCACTGTCTAGAAAACCATCTGAAACACAACGCCAGTAAACACCACCGTCATTGGTCTTCCATATGCCTCCGGCACAAGCGCCAAAGTAAAAAGTCATGGTGTCGTTTGGGTCGCCTGCAACTGCAACAACACGTCCACCTCTAGGAGGCCCAATGCATCGCCATTTCAAGGCTTCAAACCAATTCGCGTCATCGTGCTTTAATTTTTTAGCCATGGAAAAATTCCTTTAACGTGTTGCATCCAACCATTTAAATAAAAACGCCCTTCATGCCTCCTGCAGGATATCGCGTTCCTGCGGCGATGCCTACAGGAAAAGCCTGGGCAAGCAATGCAAGATCTTGATTTGAAAGTGTCACTTTCAGTGCGTCAAGGTTTTCATCTACTCGAATTGTTTGTTTGGTGCCTGGTATGGCGAGAATATCGTCTCCTTGCGCAAGTAGCCATGCG
>CALCBL010000576.1 GCA_937897495.1 uncultured Burkholderiales bacterium | reverse complement strand
GATAAGGATCGACCACCACCAACAAGTCGAGCTTGTCCATGGCGCGCTTCATTTCTAAACCACGTGTTTGGGAGTTGGGGGCATGACCCCAGAAGAACACACCGCGCAAGTTGCTGTCTTGGTCAATGAGCTCGTTTTTCTCGAGCACACCATCGATCCAACGTGATACGGTGATGCCGTTTTTGCCCATCATGGCGGGTGATGCGTAGCGGCCTTTGATCCATTCAAAATCGACATCCCAAGCCTTGGCAAAGTGCTTCCAAGAACCTTCTGCCAAACCGTAGTAGCCGGGCAATGAATCGGGGTTAGGGCCCACATCGGTAGCGCCTTGCACGTTGTCGTGGCCGCGGAAAATGTTGGTGCCGCCACCCGTCTTGCCCACGTTGCCCAAAGCCAATTGCAAAATGCAAGAGGCGCGAACAATGGCGTTGCCAATGGTGTGTTGTGTTTGGCCCATGCACCACACGATGGTGCTGGGGTTGTTGTCGTGCAGCATCTTGGCCACTTTGAACACTTGCGCTTCGTTGACGCCGCAAGCTTCTTCCACCTTGTCGGGTGTCCACTTGGCCATGATGTCAGCCTTGACAGCTTCCATGCCAAACACACGGTCGTTGATGTACTTCTTGTCTTCCCATCCATTTTTAAAGATGTGATAAAGCAAACCAAACAAGAAGGGAATGTCGGTGCCGGAGCGAATGCGAACGAATTCGTCGGCTCTGGCCGCTGTGCGTGTGAAACGTGGGTCGACCACAATCATCTTGCAGCCGTTTTCTTTGGCATGCAACATGTGCAACATGCTGACGGGGTGGGCTTCAGCAGCATTGGAGCCAATGTACATGGCGCACTTGCTGTTTTGCATGTCGTTGTACGAATTGGTCATGGCGCCGTAGCCCCATGTATTGGCTACACCGGCTACCGTGGTGGAGTGACAAATACGCGCTTGGTGGTCGGTGTTGTTGGTACCCCAGAAGCTCACAAACTTGCGCAGCAAATACGCTTGCTCGTTGTTGTGCTTGGATGATCCAACATAATAGACGCTGTCGGGGCCACTGGTTTTGCGCAGTTCAGTCATGCGCTCAGTGATTTCTTTCAGGGCCACGTCCCAGCTGATGCGTTCGTATTTGCCTTTGACCAACTTCATGGGGTAACGCAGGCGGTATTCGCCGTGGCCGTGTTCGCGCAACGCAGCACCTTTGGCGCAGTGAGCACCCAAGTTAATGGGGGAGTCAAACACCGGCTCTTGGCGAACCCAGACACCGTTTTCAACCACCGCGTCTACCGCGCAGCCGACAGAACAATGGGTGCAAATGGTGCGCTTGACTTCTACTTTGCCAGCACCCATGGCACTGCCGTTCGTCATACCTGCTTGGGCTTTTTTCACCAAGCTCAGTTGCGATGCGGCAAGGCCAACACCTACACCCAAACCAGAACGGCGCAAGAAGGTGCGGCGATCTAGGGTAGGCAAAGCCTGGGTGAGGCCGCGGCGCAAGCTGTGCACGAACGGCGACGATGAAGCACCTGCGGTGCCAGAATTCTTTTTGGTCAACAACATGGAACTCTCCAGAAGAGGTGAGTGTTAGAAAAGGGATTAGACCAATGTGGTCTTGTAATAGCGCTTAACGTGCTCAGAGAGCTCGTAGCCACCACCGCGCTCGGGCTTGGCTTTGGGTAGCGCTTGGGGTGCCAAGTCTTGGACTTGAGGCAGCAGGCTGGTGGCCGCTGCCACAACACCTACAGTTCCGGCCCCTGCAAACAGGGTGCGGCGTGATAATTTTGGGTTTTGAGAACTCATGAATGCTTCCTCGAAAGATGCTTAGGAAATACTTTGCATACGCAGGCTATCGTATCAGGTTGCAAGCCGGTAACAATGGGAAAACCCCTAGAGGTTTGGGCTTATGTCAATAAGTCAAAACCTTGCGCCTCGATGCCAAGGAATGCTTGGGTAAATCCTGCCAAAACACCAAAAAATTTCGCCTTCGGATGTTTGGCAATGGCTTCTGTCATCTCTTGCGCCCAAGGCTGAATGTGTGTGGCAAAAAAGGTCTGTTGATGGGTCAAATTGGAGACCGACACATCGTCCCCTGCAATCAAATAGCGCATGACTTCGCACAAACAGGCGAAATGGTCTTCGGTCTCTGACATGCTGTCGTCACGCTCCAAGCCTAAAGCGGCCAAATCTTCCCGCAACCTGGCAACCGGCTTGTCGTTCAAAAAGCCGCTAACGTAATGCGAGGCATACAAATACACCTCGGGTTTGCCCACACCCCCAAACAAGTTGTTGCATTCGTTGGCAATTTCCTCGTCCGAGCTTTGACGGGCAGCTGCCACCACTTGCCGCCAAGGCTCTTCAAGAAAGCCACCGGCCATAGGGGCGTCGGTGACTGCAACGCGCATTTGCGCTAGCAATTCAGGGCTTGGCACTCGGTAGAAAAGCTGGGCTAACAAGCCATAGATTTCTGCGCGCGCGGTTTCTTCGTCTAGCGCTGAGGAAGAGAGCAAGTTAGAAGTCATGGCGTTT
>CALCBL010000575.1 GCA_937897495.1 uncultured Burkholderiales bacterium | reverse complement strand
TTGTCTCGCGCACTGATTGCTGCTGAGGCGGAGCACATCAAGCCTCTCATTGTGTTGAACAAGAGTGATCTGGGTGAGGCTTTTCAGCAAGCGTGGCATCGGCTGGCTGCTTATCGTCACATGGGCTATACAGTGTTGCCCCTCGAATTAAAAAGCCCACAAAACGCCAATACTTCCTTGAGTGAGCTAAGGTCTCAAATGGAGGGGAAGACGACCTTGATTCTGGGCCCTTCTGGCGCCGGAAAAAGTACCTTGGTCAATGCACTGGTTCCCAATGCTCGCGCTTTGACAGGCGAGATCTCTCAGGCTTTGAACTCGGGCAAACACACCACCACAAGCACGTCGCTCTATTGGGTTGGCAACCGACCCGACCTATCAGAGTTGGCAGTGCCGGGTACCGCCATCATCGATTCGCCGGGTTTTCAGGAGTTTGGCCTTCAGCACATTCCACAAAATCAATTGGCTGCTTGTATGCCCGATTTGAAGCAACATGTGCCCAATTGCAAGTTTTACAACTGCACCCATTTGCACGAGCCTGGCTGTGGAGTTTTGTCTGCTCTGCAAAAAGTGGAGTCTATTGATTTGCTAGCCACAGAAGTGAGTCCAAGGCGGCACAGAATTTATGCGCAGCTGTTTGAGGAACTAGGACAGCAACGCTGGTCATAGGCCATCCATTGGCCAGAAGCTTGAAATGGCGCTTAGCCCAGAAGATTGGCCAAGGAAAGCAGAGCAACCAACACAAGCCACATGACCACTGTGCGCCATACGAGGCCCACGACTTGGGCAAAGTGCGCCAATTCTGGTGGTCTGCCAGGGGTACTGCTGCTGCCTGGTAAATCGGGCTGAAGTGCAGCACCCCCCAATTGAACATTGATAGCACCTGCTGTAGCGGCCAAGATAACGCCATCGTTGTCATCTGGAAACTTTTCGGCATGGTGTCGCCAGCCGTCCATCGCATCTTCGAAACTGCCCATGATGGCGAAGCCCATGGCCGTTGCTCTGGCAGGGAGCCAATCAATAGCGTGCCAAGATTCGGTGGCGACCCTTCTCAAAGAATCGCTGTGCCAGTTTGCGTTGTCTTGTTGAGTGGGTATCGTTGCATTTGCTGCTGACACAGACGGTGCTTGCGACCAATAACGTTTTGCAAACTCAGCAATTCTGTAGACCACAGCGCCCACCGGTCCGAGGCCAACGATGGAAAGCAATGCGTAACTGAAGAAGACACCGAAAACGTGTCGATGCGCAGACAAAACAGAGTGTTCAATGACATGGCGAACAATTTCATTACGGGGCAGGTCATTGATCTCTATTTGCTGCCAATTGGCCAATAACTGCCGAGCCAATGGCTCATCGCCATCGTTCAGTGCATCGCGAATGCCAGTGAAGTGATGGCTGAATTGCCTGAATCCAAGGGTGACATAAAGCAAGCCCACATTCCAAACCACTGCAAAGAACCAGCCCAAGAAAAAAGCCAAACACCAATGAATGAGTACGGCAAGACATGCTGGTGCGCCAATGAGCAAGCCCCAAGCGAGCCAGGCTTGTGAGCGTGTTCCGCCGTCCACATGGGATGCGACCCAGTCGGCCCAACGCCTTAACCACTGATGCAAAAAATGCGACGAGCCCAAAGGCCGTGCTTGTTCAATGACCAGTGCCAAAAAAATAGAGAAAAAGCTCATACCCGCATCATAAAGAATTCGCGGCCAATAAAAAACGATAAAAGTTTCGAATCATCCCTGCGGTGGCGCCCCAGATGAAATGGTCTGCTTGAAGGGGGTCCTTGTTGGGTGATGTCGCTGGATAAGGCATGGAGTACCAACGTCTGACAACGCCATCTCTGTCCCATTCATGCAGGCGGTGGTTTTGAGGATTCATGAGAAAGGACAAGGGCACCTCAAATGCAAATTCAACCTCATTGACATTGGTTGTAATGGTGTGATGCGGTGAGACCAAGGCCACCACAGGTGTGATGTGAAATGAGGTGCCAGTGACGTAACTTGGCAGCTGACCCAAAATCTCTACAAATTCAGATTCAAGCCCCACTTCCTCTTGGGCTTCGCGAAGTGCAGCGTGCTCTACTGTCGCGTCCTCTGGGTCTACCTTGCCACCTGGGAATGCAATTTGTCCCGGATGTGAAGACAGGTGTTGGGTTCTTTGCGTCAGCAAGAGATGGGGGTCTTGGCCATTCTCGCCCCTCATCACAATGGGCATCAAGACGGCCGCTGCTTGAGGCGCGCGCTGGCCAATTAAAGGCTTGCGTTTTAGCTCGGGGGTCCAGTCTGGTGGGTTTTTAAAAGCCCACTTCAGACGTTCAGCGTTCAATGACGAGGGCGGCAGTGCCGGCCAATCTTGATGTTGGAGCGACCAAGGAATTTCGCGAGGGTCAAAGCCCAAGGCGTTTTTCATGTCAAAGAGCAAACCATGTTGGATGTCTCAGATTTAAAAAGGTGTTTGGTAGGGCGGACATTTGATTTCGATTTTGCGGGGTGTCTGGTCAATCTGATCGCGTTGCATGGCCGTGAGACATCCGCCCCAAACACACCCTGTGTCCATGGCCCATATGTCTTTTTGGTTGACGGCGCCGAGGGTGGACCAATGTCCAAATGCGATCCTTGTGCCAATGGTTTGGCGATGGGGAACTTCAAACCATGGCATGTAGCCTTCGGGTGCTTTGGCGCTGTTTTCCTTGACCTTAAAGTCCATATGGCCAGTGGCAGAGCAAAAGCGCAGTCGGGTAAAGGCATTGAGGGCGCAACGCAGTCTGTCCAAACCCTGCAAGCTGGGGTGCCATTGGGCGGGTTCATTGCCGTACATGTTCATGAAAAATTCGGCAGCATCGGGCCCGCGCAAAACGCCTTCAATTTCATGTGCTAAGTCTAAAGTGGTGCTGAGTGACCACTGCGGCAGCACGCCCGCATGAACCATCAGCACATCTTCTTTGTAAAGTGCGATGGCTTGGTTTTGAAGCCAATCGAGCAATGCCTGTCTGTCGGTGGCTTCCAAGACATCTTGGAGCGTGTCGGTTCGGCTGGGTTGTCGTGCACCTGCTGCAAGGGCCAGTAGATGCAGATCGTGGTTGCCTAAGACGCATTCAACACTGCTGCCCATTTTGGACAAGCGCCGCAGGACTGCCAAGGAGGAGGGCCCCCGATTGACCAAATCGCCCAGCACATACAAACGGTCGCGACTGGTTGAAAAACCTACTTGGTCTAACAATTGACCCAGTGGCTCGTCACAGCCTTGCAGATCGCCGACCCAATAAACAGACATTGACTTCCAAAATCTCAACAAAACCCAATTGTGGATGTTTTTTGCCTTATTTGGGCTCATTGCTAGGCGGGTATTTCATTCGTCTTCAGGCCTTGGCACAATGGGGGGATGGATTTCTTACTGATTGTGTTTTTAACTTTGGTGAATGGCGTTTTTGCCATGTCCGAATTGGCTTTGGCCTCTAGCCGCAAGGCAAGGCTTGCGGCCATGGAGGAAGCGGGTGACAAAGGTGCAGCCGCTGCCCTTAAATTGCTTGAGAACCCCACGCAGTTCTTGTCAACGCTGCAAGTGGGCATTACCTCGATCGGTGTGATGAATGGCATTGTGGGAGAGGCCGCATTCAGTGGTGATGTTGCACTTTGGCTCATCAGTTGGGGCCTCTCGGACTCCGCTGCAAGCTTTGCTTCCACCTCACTGGTTGTGGCTGTCATTACCTTCACAACCATTATTTTTGGGGAACTTGTCCCTAAAAGAATCGGTCAGCTCTATCCAGAGCCCGTGGCAAGGCTTGTGTCTAGGCCGATGGCATGGCTTGCCAGCGCAGCCAGGCCTTTTGTCGGTTTGCTCTCCATCACAACCCATGCTGTTTTGAAACTGCTGCGCATTGATACGCGTGGCAATCGCGGCGTGACTGAAGAGGAAATTACAGCCAGCTTGGAAGAGGGCGTGGACGCTGGACTGATCGAAGAACATGAACATCAAATGGTGAGAAATGTGTTTCATTTAGACGATCGGCCCCTGACTTCCTTGATGGTGCCACGCCTTGATATCCAGTGGTTTGAAGGCGGTATGACGCGTTCTGAGTGTTTGACACAGGCAGGCTTGAATGAGGGCGTTGATGGGCATTCTTGGTACCCCGTTTGCCGCGGCAATTTGGACGATGTGATTGGGGTGGTAAGCCTCGCGCGTTTGGTATCTCTTTCAAATGCTGACGATGCACCCGTTGAAACCTATGCTCTGCCCGCCACATCGAGCCCAATCGATTCGCCCCACACACGCAAAATGGGTCCGACCGTCGTCACGGCAAAGAATCCGTACACGACCGTCGGTACGCCCGCGAGCACTTCGAGCAGAGGCTTGACGACCTTGCGTACCTGCGAGGGCGCGTATTCGGCGAGATAAATGGCCGAGAACAAACCGATCGGCACCGCGACGATCATCGCGATGAACGAAATCAGCAGCGTGCCGGCAAACAGCGGAATAGCGCCGAACGCACCCGAAGAGCCTACTTGATCGGCGCGAATCGCCATCTGCGGTGACCAGCGAGTTCCAAAGAGAAACTCCGACACCGGCACGATGTTGAAAAAGCGCGTGGCTTCAAACACGACCGACAGGACGATCCCGAGCGTCGTGAGCACGGCCACGAGCGAACAGAGGAAGAGCAAACCTTCGAAGACACGCTCGACCGAGTTGCGTGCTCGCAGCTCCGTGGTGATGCGCGAGCGAGTGATGAAAAGACCCAGGAC
>CALCBL010000574.1 GCA_937897495.1 uncultured Burkholderiales bacterium | reverse complement strand
TTTGAGCCCTGTGGCAATGACCAAACCAGCCGCCACAGCCCCCATGCCTTTGAGCGCGCCTTGGGCGGCAGGATTGTCTGCCACGCCGCCGAACAAGATGGCCAGACCAAGGACCAAAACGAGGGGCCCGCAAATCAAGCCGCAAACAGCGGCCAAAGCGCCCGCAATGCCGAAGTATTTGCCGCCAATCATCAAGCAAAGGTTGACCACATTGGGGCCTGGCATTACTTGGGCGACAGACCATTCTTCAACAAATTGAGCCTTGGTCATCCACTTTCTGCGTTCCACCAATTCGCGTTGAACAACTGCTAAAACGCCGCCAAATCCTTGGAGTGCCAAGAAGGTGAAAACCATGAACAGCTCTGTTTTGGATTGCGGATGACGAGATTCTTGGGCTTCAGATGACATGCGCGAATTATCGCTGAAGCTTTTGCGGGTCAATTGCTTCAAAAAAGGATGTCACGAAACTAGAAATGGTCATTTGGAGAGACCCTCTGGGAGACATGTTCCCAAAGAGGCTCTAAACTACCGCATTCTCTAATTTAGCCCCATGAACGCACTGGTTGACGTCTCTTTTTTCCCGCGCAACGCCAAGCCCCTGAACAGCTATCGCAAGTTCTGGGCGGCGCGCTTTGGCACGGCTCCTTTTTTACCCATGAGCCGGGCTGAAATGACGCAACTAGGTTGGGACAGTTGCGACATTGTCTTGGTCACTGGCGATGCCTATGTTGACCATCCCAGTTTTGGCATGGCGGTCATTGGTCGAATGCTAGAGGCACAAGGTTTCCGAGTGGGCATCATTGCCCAGCCCGATTGGCAAAGTGCCGAGCCGTTTCGCGCTTTGGGCAAGCCCAATTTATTTTGGGGTGTCACCGCAGGCAACATGGATTCCATGATCAACCGTTACACGGCCGATCGAAAAATCAGATCCGACGATGCCTACACAGCAGGCGACATTGGCGGCAAACGTCCCGACCGGGCTGCCATTGTTTACAGCCAACGCTGTCGTGAAGCTTTTCCAGAAGTTCCCATTGTGTTGGGTGGCATTGAAGGTTCTTTGCGCCGCATTGCGCACTATGACTATTGGTCAGACAAGGTGCGCAGATCCATTGTGGTCGATAGCAAATGCGATTTGCTGCTCTACGGCAATGCAGAACGTGCCGTGGTTGAAATTGCACACAGGTTGGCTGCAAGAGAGCCCGTTCACGACATCATGGATGTTCGCGGTACTGCTTTTGTTCGTCGTCAAACGCCTGAAGGCTGGTTCGAAATTGATTCATCTTCTGTGGACACGCCTGGGCACGTAGAAGCACACGTCAATCCCTACCTCATGATCTCGGAGCAAGCACGTGAAAACGGTGCAACGTGCGCTCGCGAAGACGAAGCGCAGACGGTAGCCGATCAGCAAAATGCGACTGTTAAACCGCTCAATTTTGTGCCCAATCCGCAGATGCCTGCCATGACAGGCAAAGGCTTGCACAAAGTGCCGCCTCGTGACAAAAGCGTCATTCGCCTGCCCAGTTATGAACAAGTGAAATCTGATGCGGTGCTCTATGCGCATGCCAACCGCGTGTTGCACTTAGAAACCAATCCGGGCAATGCGCGAAGTTTGGTTCAAGCCCATGGCGAGGGCGTCACCGCGCGCGATGTTTGGATCACACCACCGCCCATTCCCCTCACCACAGCCGAAATGGATGCCGTGTTTGACTTGCCTTATGCGCGCAGTCCACACCCCATTTATGCCGACGAAAATGGCTCGCATGACGCGGCCACCAAAATACCGGCGTGGGAGATGATTCGTTTTTCTGTGAACATCATGCGGGGCTGTTTTGGTGGCTGTACGTTTTGCTCCATCACAGAACATGAAGGTCGCATCATTCAGAGCCGCAGTGAAGCTTCGGTGCTGCGCGAAATTGAAGACATTCGCGACAAGGTCAAGGGCTTCACGGGCGTCATTTCAGATTTGGGCGGTCCCACAGCCAACATGTACCGCTTGGGTTGCAAGTCTCCCGAAATTGAATCTGCTTGCCGCAAACCAAGTTGCGTATTTCCTGGCATTTGCAGCAACCTCACCACGGACCACGGCCCGCTCATTCAGATGTACCGCAAAGCGCGGAGTTTGAAGGGCATCAAAAAGATCCTAATCGGCTCTGGCTTGCGCTACGACTTGGCGGTTCAAAGTCCAGAATATGTGAAAGAGTTGGTCACTCACCATGTGGGTGGCTACTTGAAAATTGCCCCAGAACACACAGAGTCAGGCCCGCTCACCAAGATGATGAAGCCTGGTATTGGGTCTTACGACAAGTTCAAGAGCATGTTTGACAAGTTCAGTGCAGAAGCTGGCAAGAAACAGTTCTTGGTGCCTTACTTCATTGCAGCGCACCCAGGCACCAGCGATGAAGACATGATGAACTTGGCCATCTGGCTGAAGAAAAACGGTTTTCGCGCCGATCAAGTTCAAACCTTCTATCCGAGCCCCATGGCCACCGCCACAGCCATGTACCACACCACCAAAAATCCATTGCGCAAAATTACGCGCGACAGTGAAAAGGTTGATGTGGTCAAAGGTGAAAAGCGCCGCAGGTTGCACAAAGCATTTTTGCGCTATCACGATGCCAAGCATTGGCCCCTTTTGCGTGATGCACTCAAAGCCATGGGCAGGGCAGACCTCATTGGCAATGGCAAGCACCACTTGATTCCTACTTGGCAGCCTTTGTCAGATGATTACCAAAGCGCGCGTCGCAAAAACAGCACGCCCAGTGAATCGGCCTCGCCCAAAAAAGGCACGATGCTCACGCAGCACACGGGTTTGCCACCGCGTAAAAAAAGTTAAGCCATCAAACACTTGGCTTCAGCGTTGAGTTTGCAGCTAAGCCTGTAAAACCTGAAGCAATTCAGTTTCTATTTCAATCTGTTCACGGTTGTGTTGAAGTGCAGAGCCTTCAATCAGGAACGTGTCTTCTACGCGCTCACCCAGCGTGCTGATTTTGGCCAACTTCAGGCTGATGCTGTGTTTGGCAAGGACGGTGGCCACACTGTAGAGCAGGCCAATTTTGTCACTGGCTGAAATGGCCAGAAGCCAACTTTGAGCTTTTTCATCTGGGTGCAAAGTAATGCGGGGCGCAATGGGAAAGTTTTTAACGCGCCTTGATACTCGCCCTTTGGTTGGCGGGGGGAGGGTGCCTTTTTGATTGATGGTGAGGCTCAGGCCAGATTCAACCATGGTCATGAGTTCTCTGTAGTGCTCAGGTAGCAGCGAGGTCACCACTTGGAAAGTATCTAGCGCATAACCATTTTTAGCCGTGTGAATTTTGGCATCCAAAATACTGAAACCGGCTTGATCGAAGTATCCGCAAATGCGGGCGAACAAATCTGTTTGATCTTCTGTGTAGACCAATACTTGCAGGCCTTCGCCCAAGGGTGAAATTCTTGCTCGGACAATGCATTTTCCGTTCAGCGCCGAAACAGGAGTCGCTTCAGTTACGACGACATACCTTGAAAGTTGCCTTGCGTGCCATGCAATTTCGCTGGCGTCGTGCCGCATGAAATAGCCCACATCCAAGGTGTCCCACAAGGCTTTTTGGCCATCGTGCGGTTCTGAGTGTCTGGCCAACTCCACCAGCGCTTCGCGTTTGCGAGATTCAATTTCGGCGTTGGCATCAGGGGCTCTGCCGCCCAGCATGCGCAAGGTGTACTTGTAAAGGTCTTCTAGAAGTTTTCCCTTCCAGGCATTCCATACTTTGGGACTTGTGCCCCGAATATCTGCGACCGTTAAAAGGTACAAAGCCGTCAGTCGACGTTCGTTGCCAACACGCTTTGCAAATGCAGCAATGACTTCAGGGTCACTGAGATCTTCTTTTTGGGCCACATGACTCATGGTCAGGTGCTCGCCCACCAAAAATGCGATGAGCTTGGAGTCCTCTGAGGCAATGCTGTGTTGACGGCAAAAGCTTTTGACTTCGAGCACGCCAAGTTTGGAATGATCTCCGCCACGGCCCTTGGCAATGTCATGAAACAGAGCCGCGGTGTAAAGAATAAAAGGTTTATCCCAACCTGCGGCCAGTTGAGAACAAAAAGGGTATTCGTGCGCGTGGTCGGCAATGAAGAAGCGGCGCACGTTTCTAAGGACCATGAGGATGTGTTGGTCGACCGTGTAAACGTGAAACAGGTCGTGCTGCATTTGACCCACAATGTTTCTGAATACCCACAGGTAGCGCCCCAGAACTGACGTCTGATTCATCAAGCGCAGGGCATGTGTAATGCCTTCGCCTTCCTGAAGTATTTTTAAGAAGGTGGCCCGATTGACAGGGTCGCGTCTGAAGTTGGCATCCATCACGCCACGCACGTTGTAAAGCGCGCGCAGTGTTTTAGCCGACAGCCCTTTGACGCCCCGCGTCTGCTGGAAAAGCAAAAATGTTTCTAAGATGGCATGGGGGTGTTTTTGATAGAGATCGTCTTGCGCTACTTCTAACAGGCCGTTGATCTCTAAAAAATGTTCGTTGAGTTTGCGCACTTCAATTCGAAGATCGCCGCGCTGAGCTTGCAAATGCGCTTCAATGTTCAAAAGCAGTATTTGGTTCAATTGAGTGACAGCTTTGGCCGCCCAGTAATACTGGCGCATCAAGACTTCACTGGCTCTTTGCTTGTGTTTGCCATCGGGTGTGCTTTGTGCCTTGTAGCCAAA
>CALCBL010000573.1 GCA_937897495.1 uncultured Burkholderiales bacterium | reverse complement strand
TAAGCCCGGTGAAGGCGGTCAATTGCCCGGTGGCAAAGTGTCCGACTACATCGGCAAGCTGCGTCACTCTGTGCCAGGCGTGGGTTTGATTTCTCCACCACCCCACCACGACATCTACTCCATTGAAGATTTGGCGCAGCTGATTCACGACTTGAAAAACGTGGCGCAGCACAGCGACATCAGTGTCAAATTGGTGTCTGAAATTGGTGTGGGCACCATTGCCGCAGGCGTGGCCAAGTGCAAGAGCGATCACGTGGTGATTGCCGGTCACGATGGCGGCACCGGCGCATCGCCTTGGTCTTCTATCAAGCACGCTGGCAGCCCTTGGGAAATTGGTCTGGCTGAAACGCAGCAAACTCTGGTGCTCAACCGTTTGCGCGGTCGCATCCGAGTGCAAGCCGATGGTCAAATGAAAACAGGTCGCGACGTTGCCGTTGGCGCGTTGCTCGGCGCAGACGAATTTGGTTTTGCGACGGCACCGCTGGTGGTGGAAGGCTGCATCATGATGCGCAAATGCCACTTAAATACTTGCCCTGTGGGCGTTGCCACACAAGACCCCACCTTGCGCAAAAAGTTTTCTGGCAAGCCAGAGCACGTGGTGAATTACTTCTTCTTCATCGCCGAAGAAGTGCGTCAAATCATGGCGCAGTTGGGCATCAAGAAGTTTGACGACATGATCGGCCGTGCCGACTTGCTCGACACCCGCAAAGGCATTGAGCACTGGAAATCAAGCGGCCTTGATTTCAGCCGTTTGTTGGCCGTGCCCGATGTGCCAGCCGACGTGCCCCGTCGCCATGTCGATGTGCAAGACCATGGCTTGGACAAAGCTTTGGACAACATCCTGATTGCCAAGAGCCGTGCCGCCATTGACAAAGGTGAGAAGGTGCAGTTCATGGAAGTGGCGCGCAACGTCAATCGTTCTGTGGGCGCCATGCTTTCAGGCGCTGTGACCAAAGTGCACCCAGAAGGTTTGCCAGACGACACCATTCGCATTCAACTTGAAGGCACTGGCGGTCAATCTTTTGGCGCGTTTGTGGCCAAGGGCATTACCTTGTACCTCATCGGTGAAGCCAACGATTACACCGGCAAAGGTTTGTCGGGCGGCCGCATTGTGGTTCGTCCAAGTTTGGAATTCCGCGGCGTGGCCAGCCAAAATATCATTGTGGGCAACACCGTGATGTACGGCGCCACCACCGGTGAAGCCTTCTTCGCAGGTGTGGGCGGCGAACGTTTTGCTGTTCGTTTGTCGGGCGCTACTGCAGTGGTCGAAGGCACGGGCGACCACGGTTGTGAATACATGACCGGTGGTACGGTGGCTGTGTTGGGCAAAACAGGTCGCAACTTTGCAGCCGGTATGAGCGGCGGCATTGCCTATGTGTACGACGAAGACGGCCAATTTGCATCACGCTGCAACACTGCCATGGTCAGCATGGAAAAAGTACTGACAGTAGCCGAGCAAGAGGCAGCGGTGGACCGCAATGTATGGCACCGTGATCAAGCCGACGAACCACAATTGCGCAAATTGCTCGAAGACCACCACAAGTGGACCGGCAGCCAACGCGCACGTGAGTTGCTGGACAACTGGGCGCAAGCTCGCTTGAAGTTTGTGAAAGTGTTCCCGAACGAATACAAGCGCGCCTTGGGTGAAATCAACGCACGCAAAGAAGCCGCCAAAACCGACATCAGCGCCAAAGCCAAGTCCACAGACACTGTGGCGGCCAGCTAATTTTCAAATACGCGCTAACTGAGCACACAGAAATAACAAGGATTGATCATGGGAAAAATCACTGGTTTCATGGAATTTGAGCGACTCGAAGAGGGCTACAAGCCCGTGAGCGAGCGTGTCAAGAACTACAAAGAATTCGTCATCGGTTTGGACGATTCGCAAGCCAAAGCGCAAAGCGCTCGGTGCATGGACTGCGGCACACCGTTTTGCAACAGCGGCTGCCCCGTTAACAACATCATTCCGGATTTCAACGAATTGGTGTTTCAGGGCGATTGGAAAAATGCCATTGAAGTGCTGCACAGCACCAACAACTTTCCAGAGTTCACGGGCCGCATTTGCCCTGCACCTTGCGAAGCCGCTTGCACTTTGAATGTGGCCGACGATGCTGTGGGCATCAAGTCGATTGAGCACGCCATCATTGACCGTGCTTGGCAAGAGGGCTGGGTCAAGCCCCGTCCTGCCACGCACAAAACAGGCAAAAAAGTGGCCGTGGTGGGCTCTGGCCCCGCAGGCATGGCCGCGGCCCAGCAATTGGCGCGCGCCGGTCACGACGTCACTTTGTTCGAAAAGAACGATCGCATTGGCGGCTTGCTGCGTTATGGCATCCCTGATTTCAAAATGGAAAAATCGCACATCGACCGCCGCGCAGAGCAGTTGGTGGCCGAGGGCGTGACCCTGAAAACCGGCGTCATGGTGGGCCATTTGCCTGAAGGCTCCAAAGTGACCAACTGGTCCAAAGAAACCATCAGCCCAGAGCAACTCCAGAAAGAGTTTGACGCCGTGTTGTTGGCCGGTGGCTCTGAGCAATCACGGGACTTGAATGTGCCTGGCCGTGATTTGTCGGGCATTCACTTTGCCATGGAGTTCTTGCCACAGCAAAACAAAGTCAACGCTGGTGACAAGCTCAAAGACCAATTGCGCGCCGACGGCAAACACGTCATCGTGATTGGTGGCGGCGACACCGGCAGCGATTGTGTGGGTACTTCCAACCGCCATGGCGCCAAAAGCGTGACGCAGTTTGAGGTGATGCCGCAGCCGCCCGAAGAAGAAAACCGCCCATTGACATGGCCCTACTGGCCCCTGAAGATGCGTACCAGTTCTAGCCATGAGGAAGGTTGCACCCGCGAATTCGCTATTTCCACCCAAGAATTCGTGGGCGAAAAAGGCAAAGTCACAGGTTTGAAAACCGTCGAAATTGAATTCAAAGACGGCAAATTGGTCAATGTGCCGGGCACCGAAAAAACTTACCCTGCTGACATGGTTTTCTTGGCCATGGGCTTTGTCAATCCGGTCACCACCATCTTGGACGCATTTGGTGTGGACAAAGACAACCGCGGCAATGCCAAGGCCAGCACCGAGTTCACAGGCGGCTATGCCACCAATGTGGCCAAGGTTTTTGCAGCGGGCGACATGCGCCGTGGCCAATCCTTGGTGGTTTGGGCCATCCGTGAAGGCCGACAAGCTGCCCGCGCGGTGGATGAATTCTTAATGGGAAGCAGTGACTTACCCCGTTAAAATGTCTGCAGACAGGTTGGCGTGTGAATTTTCAAAGAGTCACACAAGCTTCACCTGAACGCCATACCCTTCAAAAGCCGGCGATCCCGGCTTTTGTTTTTTTCTCACATGACATTGCCCAACTCTCCACTCCTGGTCGAATTGAAAAACCTCAGCTTCGGCTACGGGGACCGCGTCATTCTGAACGACCTGTCGTTTGGCATACCGCGTGGCAAAGTCACGGCCCTGATGGGTGTCTCTGGCGGTGGCAAGACCACTGTCTTGCGTTTAATGGGTGGCCAATACCGTGCCCAAAACGGCCAACTCACATTCGATGGCTCTGATGTTGGCCAAATGAACACGGAACAACTTTATGCAGCACGCAGGCGCATGGGCATGTTGTTTCAGTTTGGCGCTTTGTTCACCGACATGAGTGTGTTTGACAACGTGGCGTTTCCGTTAAGAGAACACACGAAAATGTCTGAGTCCATGGTGCGCGACATTGTTTTGATGAAGCTCGATGCGGTGGGCTTGCGCGGGGCCAGAGATTTAAAGCCTTCCGAAATTTCAGGGGGTATGGGCCGACGTGTTGCATTGGCCCGTGCCATTGCTTTAGATCCCGATCTCATGATGTACGACGAACCCTTTGCGGGTCTTGACCCCATTTCATTGGGAACGGCGGCAAGACTCATTCGCAAGTTGAACGACAGCTTGGGCATTACCAGTGTGGTGGTATCGCACGATGTCAACGAAACATTTCAAATTGCAGACCATGTGGTGGTCTTGGCCAATGGCAAAGTGGCAGCGCAAGGCACTCCCGAGGCACTCAGGCAAACTTCTGACCCCCTTATTCACCAATTTGTGAATGGCCTCAGCGATGGCCCTGTCCATTTCCATTACCCCGCCAGATCCATCGCTGAAGATTTCAGCCGCATAGCACCATGAACTTTTTGCACCCTTCTGAACTTGGCTACGCCGTCCGTCAGAAATTGGCGGATTGGGGTTATGGCGCGCGTTTATTGGGTCAACTGGCCATGATGTCGGGCGCTTGTTTGAAGCGCTTTGGGCTGGTTCGCGATCAAGTGCATTTCTTGGGCAACTACTCCTTGGCCATCATTACCGTTTCCGGCTTGTTTGTCGGATTTGTTTTGGGCTTGCAGGGCTACTACACTTTGCAGCGCTATGGCGCGGCCGATGCACTCGGCTTGTTGGTGGCGCTGAGTTTGGTGCGTGAACTCGGCCCTGTGGTGGCGGCTTTGTTGTTCGCAGGGCGCGCGGGCGCCTCTATTACGGCAGAAATTGGTTTGATGCGTGCTGGCGAGCAATTGACGGCTTTGGAAATGATGGCGGTTGATCCAAAACTGCGAATTTTGGCGCCGCGTTTGTGGGGTGGCATCATTGCGTTGCCTCTTCTCACTGCCGTTTTCAGTGCCGTCGGTATATTGGGCGGTTATGTGGTGGGTGTGCTGCTGATTGGCGTTGATGAGGGCGCATTTTGGAGTCAAATGCAAAGCGGTGTCGATGTGTTCAAAGATGTCGGCAATGGCATGATTAAAAGTTTGGTGTTTGGCGTGGCTGTCACCTTCATTGCCTTGCTGCAAGGCTATGTGGCTCAGCCGACACCTGATGGCGTGGCGTCTGCGACCACCCGAAGCGTGGTGATCTCTTCTTTGTCTGTTTTAGGACTGGACTTCATCCTCACTGTGATGATGTTCAGCATTTAAGGAGGACGTGATGCAACGTTCAAAAAATGATGTGTGGGTAGGATTGTTTGTGTTGATTGGCTTGGCGGCAGTGCTTTTTCTGGCGCTTAAGTCGGCCAATTTGTTGCAATACAGTTGGTCCAAAAATTACACCGTGACCGCTAAGTTTGACAACATCGGCGGCCTTAAAAAAGGTGCAGCCGTCAAGAGTGCGGGTGTGGTGGTGGGCCGTGTTGACAGCATTCAATTTGACGGCGAAAGCTTTCAAGCCAAAGTCAGTTTGGCTTTGCAAAACCAGTACGCTTTTCCTCAAGACAGTTCTTTGAAAATTCTGACCAGTGGTTTGTTAGGCGAGCAGTACGTGGGCATTGTGGCCGGCGCCGATGAAAAGAACCTGGCGGCGGGCGACAACATCGGCTCCACCCAATCGGCTGTGGTCTTAGAAAATTTAATCAGCCAATTTTTGTACAGCAAAGCGGCAGATCCTGCCGCACCCCCATCGGGAAGCAAGTGATGAAATTTTGGTTGCGCGTGCGCCTCGGTTTACTCATTGCGGCAAGCTTGCTTTTGCAAGGGTGCGCCTCACTCAAAGGCCCAGATCCAACAGATCCCCTCGAGCCTTTGAACCGAAAAGTCACGGCCTTCAACGACATGGCCGATGATGTGGTGCTCAGGCCTGTTGCTGTTATTTATGGCCAAGTTTTACCAACGGTGGTCCGCAAAGGCATTGGTAATTTTTTCAGCAATCAGAGCGATGTCATGTCGTTCTTCAACAGCTTGGCGCAATTGAAACTCCAAGCGGCCGCTAAAAGTGCCATGCGTGTGGGCATCAACACCACGCTGGGGCTGGGCGGCATCATTGATTGGGCCACCGAATTGAAGATTGACAAACACAAAGAGGACTTCGGTCAAACCATGGCGTTTTGGGGCGTTTCGTCTGGCCCCTATGTGGTCTTGCCTTTCTTTGGCCCCTCCACCGTTCGCGACAGCCTGGGCCTGTACATCGACAACAAAACAGACGTGAACCAACAACTGAAAGACACAGCGGCTAAAAACACGCTGACATTGTTGCGCTTGACCGACAAGCGGGAGCGCTATTTGTCCTTGTCCGACGCTGTCAAACAAGCTTCTTTAGACCCCTACACGTTCACTCGGGATGCCTATTTGCAAAAGCGTTTGAATGACATTTACGATGGCAACCCGCCCATGTTGGACGATTTTGAAGATCCGGACCAACCTGCGCCTATGGTGGCCCCCAACCGACCCAGCGCCACGGGCACACAGGAGCCCTTGCCGCAGACGCCCAAACCCTAACAGCCTTGGGGCAAAGACGAATTGAACTTGGTGGTCTAATCTACTTTTATGCAGTTCGCGCGTTAAAGAGTCAAACGCTCTTTATGATCTCATCCTATGAATCGCAAATTCTTCACTTATTTATGGCCTGTTGTTTGGGCATTGGGTTTCTGCTTGGGTTCAGCCACCGTTTTGGCTGCCGATGAAGCACCCGATGCTTTCGTGAAACGCATTTCCAATGAAACTTTGGATGCCGTTCGTTCCGATAAAAGCATCAAGGGCGGTGACATCAACAAGATCATGCAATTGGTCGATACCAAGCTCATGCAGCATGTCAATTTCCGCCGCATGACCGCGCTGGCCACAGGGCCAGGCTGGCGCAAGGCCACCCCTGAGCAGCAAGAACGCTTGCAAGCAGAGTTCAAGTTGCTGCTCATTCGCACCTATTCTGGCGCACTCAGTCAAATCAGCGATCAGTCCATTGAGCTCAAACCTTTGCGCGGCGCCACAGATGACAAAAATCTGGTCGTTCAAACCGAGGTCAGAGGCAGAGGTGAGCCTATTCAGCTTGACTATCGCCTTGAAAAAACGCCTGGTGAAGGTGCGGGGTGGAAAATTTTTGACCTCAATGTCATGGGCATTTGGTTGGTTGAAAACTACCGCTCACAATTTTCTAAAGAAATCAATGCGGGTGGCGTGGATGGTTTGATCAAGAGCTTGTCTGATCGAAATAAATCGAATGCCAAAAAAGCCTAATTTAGCGCTCCGTTCCGCGGCCTTAACCGCGTCTCATGCATGTCCACAGCCCTTTTAACCTTGCCCCCCGATTTGCGTCACAGCAATGCTGCGGCTTGCTTGGCCAAGTTGCAGGCGCAAATTCGCAATTGCCCCGATTCCGAGGTCCAGATACAAGCCGGACAGCTGACTGATTTTGATTCCTCTGCACTCGCAGTGCTCTTGGGATGCCGCAGAGAAGCCGAAAGTTTGTCAAAAACTTTGAAATTCAAGCAATTCCCAGCCAAATTACGCGAATTGGCCCTGCTTTATGGGGTGTCTGAGCTCTTGGTCGAAAGCGCATGAACGTAAAATAAGGGGCTCATGCCCGCCATCTCTTTTCAATCCGTCTCCAAAACTTACCCTGCCAAAAATACTGGCAGCCAGCCGTTCACAGCACTCAATCAGGTGAGCTTTGACATTGCTGAGGGTGAGTTTTTTGGTCTGCTTGGCCCTAATGGCGCAGGCAAAACCACACTCATTAGCATTCTTGCGGGTCTGAACAAGGCCACCGAGGGTCGCGTCATGGTGCATGGCAAGGACGTCCATCTAGATTACGCTCAAACGCGGCGCATGCTGGGTGTGGTGCCCCAAGAATTGGTGTTCGACCCCTTCTTCACCGTTCGCGAAGCTTTGCGTTTTCAATCGGGGTATTTTGGCGTTACCAAAAATGATGCTTGGATTGACGAGTTGCTGGACAACTTGGGCCTCTTGGACAAAGCCAATTCCAACATGCGGCAACTCTCTGGCGGCATGAAACGGCGCGTCTTGGTGGCGCAGGCCTTGGTTCACAAACCACGCGTCATTGTGCTGGACGAACCGACGGCAGGCGTGGATGTTGAACTCAGACAAACGCTGTGGCAATTCATTGCCAAGTTAAACCGAGAAGGTCGTACAGTTTTGCTCACCACCCACTATTTGGAAGAAGCCGAAGCGCTTTGTGGCCGCTTGGCCATGCTGAAACAAGGGCGGGTATTGGCTTTGGCCAGCACTTCTGAGTTGTTGAAATCGGCCTCCAGCAATGTGCTGCGTTTCAAAATTGATGGTCAATTACCCGTTGATCTGGCAGCCAAAGCGCGCATCACGGGTCGCATCGTTCAGTTTCCAGCGCACGATGCGGTTGAGATTGAAAGCTACTTGGCGGCTGTTCGCCAAGCCGGTTTGGTTGCAGAGGATGTTGAAATTCGCAAGGCCGATTTGGAAGATGTCTTTTTGGATGTGATGTCTGAGGGCAAAGCATGAACGGCTGGCGCATGTTGTTGTACAAAGAGGTGTTGCGCTTTTGGAAGGTGGCTTTCCAAACCATAGCGGCACCCGTTTTGACCTCCGTCTTGTACATGATGATTTTTGGCCATGTGTTGGAAGACCATGTGAAGGTCTATGACAACGTGCCCTACACGGCGTTTTTGTTGCCCGGCCTGATCATGATGAGCGTCTTGCAAAATGCTTTTGCCAACAGTTCATCCAGCTTGGTGCAAAGCAAAATCATGGGCAACATTGTGTTCTTGCTGCTCACACCCTTGTCGCACTGGCACTGGTACGTGGCCTATGTGGGCTCTTCTATGATGCGCGGCCTGGCCGTTGGCTTTGGTGTTTTTGCCGTCACAGTTTGGTTTGCACCCTTGCAGTACCATGCACCCGTTTGGATTTTGGTGTTTGCCGTATTGTGTGCCGGCCTATTGGGTGCTTTGGGTTTAGTGGCAGGTCTTTGGTCCGAAAAATTTGACCAAATGGCTGCTTTTCAAAGTTTTG
>CALCBL010000572.1 GCA_937897495.1 uncultured Burkholderiales bacterium | reverse complement strand
CGATCAGGCGTTGAATTTCTTGAGTGCGACCACTTTTTTTGCCACGCGCGGCTTCGCGATCGCCGCGGGTGTGAGTAGCGCGGGGCAGCATGCCGTATTCAGCAGTGACCCAACCCTCGCCGCTGCCTTTTTTGTGTCCAGGCACCTTCTCTTCCACAGAAGCCGTGCACAACACACGGGTATCGCCAAACTCAATGAGCACAGAGCCTTCTGCATGCACGGTGTAACCCCGCGTGATTTTCACGGGGCGCAATTGGTTTTGATTCCGGCCATGGGCGCGTGATGAATTGGTAGAGGAACTGGTCATGGTGAAGCGTTGTTTAAGTTTGAGATAATGGGCCATAGGCAACCGGCAGAGCGGCCAAGCCCCCAACTGATCAGCAGTGTCTTGCTGCTGTATCCAAGAAAGAATCCATGCCAGTTTACAGTATGACCGGGTATGCCAGCGTGCAATCCAGCACGCCTGCCGCAGAGGGAAACACAGATTCCTCAGCTTCCCCAACGGTCCGTTTTGGTTTGGAAATCAGATCGGTCAACAGCCGCTTTTTGGACCTGAGTTTTCGCCTGCCCGACGAACTGCGTCACACCGAGCCTGCACTTCGTGAACACATCGTTCAGCACATCAAGCGAGGCAAAGTCGAGGTTCGTGCTGTTTATCACAGCAACCAAGATACCGAGCTGACCGATCCTGCCATTGGCACGCTCCAAAAACTCCTGAGTTTGCAAAACAAAATCCAGAGTTGGCTACCCGGTGCACGTGATTTAAGTGTTTCAGATGTCATCAAACTTGCCTCTCACGAAAAATCAGGCACAGGCCTGAACGAGGCCGACCTCATGCCCTTGGCCACACAAGCGGTTAAAGCACTCAAAGACGCCCGAGCCAGGGAAGGTGCACGTCTGGCTGACATGTTGCAAGATCGCATAGGCCAACTGCGTACTTTGGCAGAACAAGCGGCGCCCTTGTTGCCCCTGTTGGTTGAACAGCAGCGCCAGCGCTTCATTGACCGTTGGAACGAAGCCATGGCCTTGTCTGGCGGCACCGTGTCGTCCGATGTCGCCAAAGACCGCGCCCTGACAGAAGCCACTGCTTTTGCCATTCGCATCGATGTGGCCGAAGAACTCACCCGATTGGCCTCCCATTTGGATGAACTCAGTCGTTTGATTAAAAAGGGTGGCGACATTGGCAAGCGCTTGGACTTTCTCATTCAAGAACTCCACCGAGAAGCCAATACCTTGGGGTCTAAATCGGCCGCCCTGGAACTGACCAACATATCGGTTGACATGAAGGTGCTCATTGAGCAAATGCGTGAGCAAGTGCAAAACATCGAATAAGTCGCCACACTGCAGCACCACAAGCCTCATACCCCATTACACTCCTTGCCATGGAATATCCTGGAAACCTCTACGTTGTAGCCGCTCCCAGTGGAGCGGGCAAGTCCAGCCTGGTGAAGGCCCTGATGGAGCTAGACGCCCGCGTGCTGCCTTCGGTGTCTCACACCACCCGCGCCCCGCGTGGCCAAGAAAAGCACGGCCGTGAGTACTTCTTTGTGTCTGAACAAGAGTTTGATGCCATGGTGGCCGGAGATGCCTTTGTGGAATGGGCCAATGTGCACGGCCACCGTTACGGCACCTCCAAAAAGATGCTGGAAGAGCGCATGGCGCAAGGCTCTGACGTCATTTTAGAAATTGATTACCAAGGCGCCATTCAAATCCAAAAGATGTATGCCAACGCCATCCTGATCTTCATCCTCCCCCCCAGTTGGGAAGAATTGCGCAGCCGATTGGAGCGCCGAGGCGAGGACAGCACGGAAACCATCGAATTGCGCCTGCAAAATGCCGCCATTGAGCTGGCCCAGGTCAAAGAGTTCGACTTCGTTATAATCAACGAAGTTTTCGATCGCGCCTTGTTTGACCTTAAGGCCATCGTGCACGCTCAGCGACTGAAATATCTAGCCCAGCACCGAGCCCGTGCCGAAACTTTCGAATCCCTCCATATCACCTGATTTTTTTACCGGAGACCGTCATGGCCCGCATTACCGTTGAAGATTGCCTCGAACAGATCCCTAACCGTTTCCAATTGGTATTGGCTGCCACTTACCGTGCACGCATGCTAAGCCAGGGCCACACACCCCGAGTCGAAAGCAAAAACAAGCCAGGCGTCACAGCCCTGCGTGAAATTGCTGCTGGCAAAGTTGGTTTGGAAATGCTGAAAAAAGTAAACTAATTTCTACATTCAGCCAGGCCTTCAAGGCCTAGCCCCAAAAAGCCCCAAAGTTTCAAAACCTGGGGCTTTTTCACAGTCGCGTTACATTTAAGGCATGCGCGCAGCTTTTACATCAGTTTTTCACAATTCCGCTGGTACATCCATGCTCGGAAAACGAGATAACGCACACAACATCTTGGTTGGCATGCCAAGTGCCAGTGCTGCCAATGCCGCTGCGGCCAGTTTTGCCGCCTTGGTCGCCAAACTCAGCTATCTCTCGGCATCAGACATCGACCTGGTGCGCAAAGCCTATCGATTTGCAGATGAAGCGCATTTGGGCCAGCTTCGCAAAGATGGTCAGCCCTACATCACACACCCTATTTCAGTGGCCACACAGTGCACTGAGTGGAAGCTTGATGCGCAAGCTTTGATGGCGGCGCTCATGCACGACGTCATGGAGGATTGCAGTGTCACCAAGTCTGACTTGATTGAAAAGTTCGGATCTTCAGTGGCTGAATTGGTGGATGGCTTAACCAAGTTGGACAAATTGGAGTTCAACACCCGAGAAGAAAATCAGGCTGAATCATTCCGTAAAATGCTTCTGGCCATGGCCCGAGACGTGCGAGTGATCTTGATCAAGTTGGCCGATCGCACGCACAACATGCGCACCATGGCCGATATGCCGCGCGAAAAATGGGCTCGCATTTCTTCAGAGACCCTAGAAATTTATGCGCCCATTGCACACCGCTTAGGCTTGAATCAAACCTACCGCGAATTGCAAGATTTGTCTTTTCGCCACTTGAAGCCTTGGCGCTATGCCATTCTGGCAAAGGCCGTTGCCAAAGCTCGAAATCGCAGACGTGATTTGATTCAAAAAGTTCAAGCCGAACTTGAGTCTACGTTCTCAAAGGCCAAAATTGATGTGCAAATTTCTGGCCGCGAAAAAACGCTCTTTTCCATCTACAAAAAAATGGATGGCAAGCACCTGAGCTTTGCGCAAGTGACCGACATTTATGGCTTCAGACTCATTGTGCCCTCGGTCATTGATTGCTACACCGCGTTGGGCATTTTGCATCAGATGTACAAGCCTGTACCTGGCAAATTCAAGGACCACATTGCCATTGGCAAAGTCAACGGTTATCAATCTTTGCACACCACTTTGGTGGGGCCCTCTGGCGTCAATGTTGAATTTCAGATGCGCACCGAAGCCATGAACATGGTGGCCGAATCTGGTGTTGCGGCGCACTGGTTGTACAAGGACAAGTCAACAGGCAGCATGGAAGCCGAACGCTTGGGGACTCAATGGCTGCAATCACTGTTAGACATCCAAAAAGAAACTCGCGACGCTTCTGAGTTTTGGGACCATGTCAAAGTTGATTTGTTTCCCGATGCCGTCTATGTTTTCACGCCAAAGAGCCAAATCATGTCACTCCCACGCGGTGCAACCGTGGTCGATTTCGCCTACATGATTCACAGCAATCTTGGCGATCATTTGGTGGCGGCCAAAATCAACAACCAACAAGTTCCTTTGCGCACAGAGTTAAAAAATGGCGATGTGGTCGAGGTCATGACGGCACCCGTTTCAGCGCCCAACCCATCATGGCTTGGTTTTGTCCGAACGGGGCGTGCGCGCTCCAGAATCAGGCATCACCTGAAAACCATGGCGCACAGTGAGTCGATGGACTTGGGCTTGAAACTTCTCACTCAAGCATTGCGCTCTGAAGGCATAGAAAAATTGCCAGACGATCCCTCCCGCTATCACGGCATCTGGGACAAAGTGTTGCGCTTCACCGGCAACCGAAATCGCAGCGATTTGTTAGTCGATCTTGGACTTGGCAAACGCATCGCCAGCATTGTGGCCAAACGCATGGCGGCTTTGTTATCAGAGATGGGCGAGAAACCCGATCCATTGCTCATGACGCGCGAGCGCTTTATGGCCAACGACACCATCTCCCAAGGCGCTATCTTGTTGGATGGCACCGAAAACGCTTCGGTTGTCTACGCAGCTTGCTGTCGCCCACTGCCAGGCGACAAAATCATTGGCTACTTGGGCCGCGGTGAAGGCTTGGCCGTTCACACAGCCCATTGCAGCGTCGGCCTGAAACTCCAGCAAAAAGACAGCGAACGCTTCATTGGGGTGGAATGGTCCGATGAAATGATGCGCAGCTTTGAAACCAGCATCCGCGTCACCGTGGTCAACACCAAGGGTGTATTGGCCAGAGTGGCTGGCACGCTGGCTGACTCAGAAGTTGACATCGTTCATGTTGAAATGGGCCAATCGAGTGAACAAGATGCGGCTGAAAATACATTCATCATTTCTGTGCGCGATGTGAGCCATCTTGAAACGGTTCTTAAAAACTTAAAGCGCACACCTGCGGTATTGAATGCAGAGCGCATGACTCACCGTGTGCGGGGACAAAGTACGGCTGAAGAATAAAGCGCTGCTTCAGCCTGTGTGTCAGTTTCAATGTCAGTGCTCACCTGGCTTTGGATAAGTCACATTGAGTACTTCGATTTCGCGCCAGCCTTGAGGCGTAACCAACTTGAGCACATCGCCAGTGCTTGACTTCAACAAGGTGCGCGCAATAGGTGACACCCAACTGACCTCACCCTTCAAGCTGTCGGCCTCGTCAATGCCTCGAATGGTGACAGTGCGCTCAACCCCATTTTCTTCCACATAGGTGACTGTGGCCCCAAAGAAAACTTGGTTTTTGCCGTGGTGTGCGCTGGGGTCTGTGACTTCGGCAATTTCTAAGCGTTTGGTCAGAAAGCGAAGGCGCCGATCAATTTCACGCAAACGCTTTTTGCCGTAAATGTAATCACCATTTTCAGAGCGATCGCCATTGCTGGCAGCCCAATGCACAATTTCCACCACCTTGGGACGCTCGTCGTCCATGAGCGTAAAGAGCTCGGCGCGCAAATTAGCATACCCCTGAGGGGTCATGTAGTTGCGGGTGCCAGCCGGCAACGGCGGCAGACTGGGGTCTTCCCCGTCGTCATCGGCGTCGTTGTCTGTTTCGCGTGTGAAAGCTTTGCTCATGTTGTGTTCTGCTCAAGAATGTCCTGCCTTTAAAGCCGATTTAACAGTTTTGGCAAGCTCTTGTAACTGGCCAATCTATTTATTGAGATTATGCTGGACGACGCATCGCAAAAGCGATACATTTTGGTCATGAAGACCGCCACCCTTCCCTCGATTCGCGTTGAGCCCCAACTCAGGACGGAATTAGAGTCTGTTTTGAAAGAGTCAGAAACCTTGTCAGAATTTGTCGAAAATGCGGTCCGCGAAAGCTTAAACAAGCGCCGCAATCAAGCGGAATTTATGGCACGAGGCTTGGCCTCTTTGCACAATGCGCGCACCAGCCAAGACTGGATCGATTCCGACAATATGTTGCGCAAATTAAGCAAACAACTCGATTCAGTGCGCAAGATTCAGGCATCTCGCTAGCCTGAGCATCAGCAATGCCATTTCAATTGCGCCTTACTCGTGAGGCAGAAGAAGATTTAGAACAACTCTTTGATTTCATCGTCCAAAGAGAGCTTGATAGAAATAAAAGCAGCGATTTACAAATGGCCCAAGCCGCGTTGGATGCCATTGAAAAGGGATTCGAGACCTTGAAGTTAGCCCCCTTCACTTGCCGCAAATCTGCTCAAAACCCTTTTTTAAGGGAACTGATTATTTCATTTGGACATTCTGGCTACGTGGCCTTGTTTGAAATTGAGAATGAGAACATGGTCACCATTGCTGCTGTGAGGCATCAAAATGAAGACGACTATCATTGAATGCCACAAAGAAAAACAGCCTAGAGGCATACGCCTCTAAGCTGTTGTTCTAGAACCGAAATTCTGGTGCGGCTGGCAGGAATCGAACCCACGACCCCTTGGTTCGTAGCCAAGTACTCTATCCAGCTGAGCTACAGCCGCTAAGCCTCGAATTGTAGCATGGTATTTTTTTAGTCAAAAGCCCAAGATGCAAGATTATCCAAGAACATGTGGCTCACCCTCAATTCGTTCCCTGCAGAAAATCCTGCTGAATGGGGTGTCAGAATCACGTTCGGCAAATTCCACAGGGGTGATGTTTGGGGCAGGGGCTCGTGCTCGAAAACATCAAGGTAAGCGCTTCCTAATCTGCCATTTTGGAGTGCTTCAATCAAGTCCCTCTCAACCACAACCTCACCTCGGGACACATTCACCAAGCCAGCCCCTGGCGGCAGCAAATTCAATCTTCGAGCGTTGATCAAGCCCCTGGTTGTCTCGGTCAAGGGGCACATTAAGATGATCCAGTCGGTTGATGGCAACGCGCTGTCTATGGTTTCAAAGGTCAGCATTTCTGGCTGCGAAGAATCAATGCCAAATTTCGCAAGAGTGCCAGTTTGAGCTTTTTGACGAACCACTTTCAACCGAAGCCCAAGCATGGACAAAAACTGTGCAACTCTTTGCGCAATAGGACCCCAACCCACCAGCAAAGCTGTTTGTCCGCTTAAATCGGGAGGCAATTGAGAGCCGAGCAAAGGCGCCCACTTTTTCGCATGCATGGCATGAACCAGTTCCGGAAATTTTCGGGACAACGCCAGTAAGCCAGCCAGTGCCGTTTGGGCTACCACTTCGGCATTTGCGCCGGACGATGTGGCGACCTGAACGCCCTTTGCTCTTAAGCGCACGTAAACATCGCGATCCGCGCCTGCAGAGTGAATGTGAACCCAGCGTAAATTGGGAGACTCTTCTAAAACTTTGTAGCAAGCCTTTAGGCTAGGCGCAAGCTCGTGCTTGGTAGACAAGCCCGTGACATCGCGTGACACAAAGGCCACATCAAAATCTCGCCGACCCGATGCAACGGCATCCTCAAAGCTGACACATTCAAAAGGCCGAGAGCCCATGACTCTGGCGATGTCCTTTGACAAGCCACGCAAAGCCAACTCTGACAGCAAAATCTTCATAAGTGCACTTGAATGAAACAGAATCGAGTCTTCTCGATTTAGGTTCGATAGCTTGGATCTAAGCGGTCTAATTTGCGAAGAAGTGCTGGCCACTCCATCAACCCATAAGGCCTGCGAGTGCTAGGTTGGTAGTTGTTCCATGTTTCTTCTAAAACATCTGGCGCTACTTTGGTGAAGGGCGTATTGCAAGCCATGGCCGCCAATTGCGAGTGGCATGCCAGCTCTAATCTGTGCGCCCAGTTAAATGCTTCTCCCACACTTTTTCCCACTGTCAGTGCGCCATGGTTGCGCAAAATCAAAGCCTCACCCTGCCCCAAGTCTTTGAGCAAAGAGGCTTTCTCTTCGTTGTTCAGAACCACGCCTTGGTAGTCATGGTAGGCAATTTTCAAAAACCGCATGGCAGTTTGCGTTAAGGGCAACAAGCCACACTCAAGCGAAGAAACCGCCATCGAAGCCCAACTGTGCGTGTGAATAATGCACCTGACTTCTGGCCGTGCTTCATGAATGGCACTGTGAATGACATAACCTGCTTTGTTGATGCCATAGTTCAATTCGCCAAAGTCAGGCTTGTCCAAAATATTGCCGTGAATGTCAATTTTGATCAGGCTGGAAGCTGTGATTTCTTCGTACATCATGCCGTAAGCATTGATCAAAAAGGCGCCCTCTTCGCCTGGCACACTGCACGAGACATGGTTGGCCATCATGTCGGACATGCCATAAATATCCACCAAGCGATAGCAAGCCGCCAAGTCAACTCGGGCCTGCCATTCTGCAGGGGTACATCGGTTTTTCATGGACTCAATTTTCAAGATGCCGCTGTCGACCATTGCATCACCTCACAAAAGATTTAAAAGAATTCTGCGGGCCTATTTTGAACCAGAGTGCCGAAAGCAAAAGTGCGATAAAAACCAACAACAGCGCCAAGCCCGATAGCAAGGCTGTAATTTCTGTGTCGCGTTTTTCCATTGTGAATTGCGTAGAGAGGTGTTTGTAGACTTGTTTCAAATCTTCTGCCGAACCCGCCTTGAAATAGTCTGCCTCAGTGATCTTGGCGATGGCCTTTAAAGATTCTTCATCCACTTTGGTGAAAAATGAATAGCCCTCGTAGCCCGGAATAAAGCCATTCGGTGTGCCGAAACCAACGGTGTAAACACGCACGCCCAAATCAGCCGCCCTCTTGGCAGCCAGCAAGGGATCAGGGCCCGTCGTGCGGCGTCCATCCGAGAGTAAAACGATGGCGCCACCCTTGTAGGAGCCGGGCGGTTCGGGGGCTCGCTCTTTAGCGACTGGTTTGGCATCCAAACTTTTCGCGCCGCCCGATTTGCCTTGATCGCTGTAGCCAAAAGGATTGGTGTTGTAGAGCGCCGCCTCCAAGTCAATCTGAGCTTCTGGCCTGAGTGTGCTCAAGGCCAACAACAGGCCGCTGCCTGTGGCTGTGCCCCTTTGCAATTGGAAACGATCAATTGCCGCAACCAGCTCGTCTTTGTCTTGCGACACATGCTGCACGACTTGTGCGTTGCCGGCAAACGAAACGATTCCCACTCGAACGTTTTTGGGCAAGTCTTGTAAAAATTCTTTGGCTGCCTTTTGAGCCGCCTTAATTCTGCTGGGTTCTACATCTTCTGCCAGCATGCTTCGGGAGACATCCATGGCCATGATGAGCGTCATGTAGTCGGCTGGCAAGGTGACCCTGGCCATCGGTCTGGCACTGGCAAATAACAAAAGCGCCATGGCGATGCCAATCAGGGCTGGCGGGACATGCCGCCGCCAAGGGGACGGGAGATCCATGTTTTGCAAGATCCAAGAGACGGCAGAAAAGCTCACGACTTGCTGCCGTTTGCGCCTCAAAAGCCACACATAGCCTGCCAGCATGAGCGGCAAGAGCAACAGGGACCAAAGCATGAAGGGATTTAGAAATTGCATAGCCAATAGGGTTTTCGCAAGTTCCGCCAATTTACCATTGAAGCTTATGTTATGGTTATTCTCATGAAACGAGAAGCGGTTTTTAGCAAAAGCACGCGAACTGTAGCTTCTGTTACGAACACGGCTACGGTTTCAACCGCGTCCTCGTCCGACTTAGGCAAGCCAGCCAAGTCTGAGGCCCTCACGTCGAACAAGCTTCATTTCTTGAAATCAATCCTTCGGTGGGATTTTGCCGCAGTCTTCTTGTTCGGCGTCGTCTTAAGCATGCTTGCCATGGGCGTGTTCTTCAAGCTCAACCCTTTGCCCAAAAGTCTGACTCAGAATGACATTGATGGCGCGGTGATGCACACATTGCTTAACAAAGAGTTGCCATCTCAAAGCGCCAAAGTCGCTGCATCGGTCCAGGGTGCTGTGGTCCATGTCCAGTCCTACATCACCGATCCGAAAAACAAAGACGTCGACAAAGAAAGCGGTGTTGGCACAGGCGTTGTCATCAAAGACGATGGCACAATTTTGACCAATTTTCATGTCATTGCGGGCGCCAAAAAATTGAAGGTTACTTTTTTTGATGGCACTGAAGCAGAAGCCATTGTCATTGGCGTTCAACCCGAAAAAGACTTGGCGGTCATCAAGCCTCAAAAAATACCTGACGATCTTGAGCCGGCAGTTTTAGGATCCAGTCAGCAACTCTTGCCAGGCGACCAAGTGGTAGTGGTTGGCTTTCCATTCGGCATCGGACCTTCAGTTTCGGCAGGCGTTGTGTCTGGTTTGAATCGACAGTTCAAATCGCCTGATGGCAATCAAGCTCTTAGCGGCCTGATTCAATTCGATGCGGCAGCCAACCCTGGCAACTCTGGTGGCCCCTTGGTCAATATGTCAGGTGAGGTCATTGGCATCGTGACCGCCATTCTGAACCCAACATCGGCCAGAACCTTCATTGGCATTGGCTTTGCCACCACCATTGAGAGCGCGGGCAGTGCCGTTGGCTTACCACCTTTTTAAATTTTTGGAGGGAAACACATGACGCAATCAAACGAAGCTTGGCGCGGTCAGAACACAGCACCTCAGCTGCACAACCCCGCAGAGGCCGCTGCGCTGATGCAAAGGGTCATGTACGAAGTCAAGCGTGTTGTTGTAGGACAAGATGTTTTTTTAGAGCGTGTCTTGATTGGCTTGCTTGCACAGGGGCACCTCCTGATTGAAGGTGTGCCAGGCTTGGCCAAAACTTTGACGGTGAACACACTTGCCAAAACCTTGAATGGTCAATTCAGTCGAATTCAATTCACGCCTGATTTGTTGCCTGCCGACTTGGTTGGCACCAGAATTTTCAATCAGCAAACGAGTGAGTTCAGCACCGTGTTAGGCCCCGTTTTCACCAACCTGTTACTGGCCGATGAAATTAACCGCGCGCCCGCCAAAGTTCAAAGTGCCTTGCTCGAAGTGATGCAAGAAAGACAAGTCACCATCGCAGGAAAATCACATCGGGTTCCATCGCCCTTCTTGGTCATGGCCACTCAAAACCCCATTGAAACGGAAGGCACCTATCCGCTTCCCGAAGCGCAGGTAGACCGCTTCATGATGAAGGTGTTGATTGACTACCCTTCGGAAGATGATGAGTTTGTCATCGTGCAACGCGTGATTTCTGGCGGCGCACAAGTTACGGGCGTCGTTACCCCAGAGGACTTACAAAAACTTCAAGCGCAATGCCGACATTGTTATGTCGACCCCAGCCTCATTCACTACGCTGTCAAACTGATATCTGCCACACGCTTTCCTGAACGCTATGGTTTAGAAAGCCTGAAAGGTCTTCTGAGTTTTGGCGCCAGCCCTAGGGCCAGCATTGGGGTGATTGAAGGGGCACGCGCACTGGCTCTGATGCGCGGCCGAGATTACGCACTGCCTGAAGATGTCGCCGACTTGGTGCCCGATGTTTTAAGGCATCGCCTGGTCCTTTCCTATACGGCTTTGGCTGAAGGCAAAACACCCGATGCCATTATTCAAGAAGTCATGAAGGCCATCCCCATGCCCAGCCAACCCATGGCATCGAATGTCAGCTGAAGCCTTATTGCAACAGCTTGAGTGGACAGTCCTGCGGCGGCTAGATGGCTTGCTACAGGGAGACCACCAAACCTTGTTCAGAGGTGCTGGCTTGGAATTGGCCGACTTGCGTGAATACCAAACGCATGACGATGTGCGGCACATCGATTGGAACGTCACGGCCCGCATGCAGACGCCGTATGTGAGAGAGCATCAAGAAGATCGAGAAATCAGTGCTTGGTTTTTATTGGACCTGTCGGGTTCTATGGATTTTGCAAGCGCGGGCCAAAGCAAACGCGAACTCATGTTGGCCTTTGTTGCCATCATGGCCAAGTTGCTCATGCAGCGTGGCAATCGAATTGGGGCGCTGATTTTAAGCCCCGCTGACGCTAGCGGTTTTAAATACATCCCAGCCCGCATGGGGCGTCGCCACCTCCTTCATGTTTTGCATACGGCTCAAACCACAGGGGTCTCCAAAGCGCCGCATCAAACAGATTTAAACCAATGGCTGGCCAGAGCCAATGGCTTGCTTAAACGTCGATCTTGCGTCTTTGTGGTTTCGGACTTCATGGGTCATTTTGATTGGGCCAAAGAACTGTCCCACTTGGGCCGTCGACATGACACGGTGGCTGCCAGACTTTACGATCCCATCGAGATGCAATTGCCCAATGCGGGTCTCATGACATTGCAGGATTCTGAATCTTCAGAACAATTGTTGATCGATACAGCCAATCCTCTATTTAGAAAGCGTTATGCCAAATTGGTAGAGGAAAGAGAACTCCAACTGCAAACCACTTTTGCGCAGTCGGGCGTAGATGCCTTAGAACTTTCAACAGATGAAGACATTGCCGCCGCGCTGTTGAAATTCTCTGAATTGCGAAAAAGGAGGCTCTGGCGTGCCTGACCTCCGCTCCGTCAGTTTTTTGTGGCCGCTGGTTTTGTACAGCGCCCTTCTGGTGCCTGTCTTGGGCATTGCCTATGCCTATTTCACCAAGCGTTTTCCGCCCATCGTATTGAGCCTCGGACTGTGCCTGCTTTGCATTGCCATGGCCCGACCCCAAGCAGTGTTGTTGACACCCCTTCGAGAAGCCACCGTCATGCTGGCTTTGGACACTTCTGGCAGCATGCGCGCCAAGGATTTAAAACCCTCGCGCATTGAAGCTGCACAGCAAGCAGCTCTCAAGTTCATTGAAAGCAAACCTGCTAGCTTGCGAGTGGGTTTGGTCACAGTGGCAGGAACGGCTGCTTTGGCTCAGGCTCCCACTGAGGAAAAAGAATCACTTCGGCGCGCGCTAGAAAATCTGCCCTTGCAGTATGGTTCTGCACTGGGTTCTGGTTTGTTGATTTCCTTGGAGGCCTTGCTGCCTGGTTCTGGCATCGATGCCCAAAAAATTATCAATGAGGCTTCAGACAACGGCGGCCCTAGAAAACCCGCTGATTCAGGAAAATCCTTGGATGCCCCCAAGGCCAAAGAAACCGAAGCCTCTGCAAGTAGAGGGCGCAACATGGCCGTTGTTTTAATCAGTGACGGTCAAAGCAATATGGGGCCCGAATTGCTCAAAATGGCCGAATTGGCAGCATCGCACGAGGTCAAGGTTTTTACCGTTGGCATTGGTACAGCCGAGGGCGATGTGGTGAGCATTCAAGGCCGCAGCATGCGGGTCAAACTGGAAGATGAAGCCCTGAAGAAAGTGGCCGCCATCACACAAGCAGAATATTTCAGAGCAGACAGCACAGAGGGCTTGGGCAAAATTTACGACCAACTTGGCTATCGACTGCGCTTTGAGAAAAGAGCGTTAAGTGAAATCACTTCATATGTGGCCTTGCTGGGTATGTTCTTCATTCTGTTTGCTTGTCTGCGAAATTTTTCAAGATTCGGCAGAATCATTTAAAGACACCGCGCTGCTTGAGCAAGCCGCAGAATCTAAATTTGAGAGAATTCGAGTTAACATTGAACTTATGTTGAAGTCAAATTCTCAAGACCTTTCTCAAAGACACATTGCGTTAACAGGCGCTTCTAACTTCCGCGACCTTGGAGGTTATGCGGGCCACATGGGCCGCCCTGTGAAGTGGCGAAAAATTTTCCGCTCCGATCACTTGGCCAATTTATCGCCAGACGATCTGCTGCAAGTTCAAAGTTTGGGTGTCAAGCGCTCCTTTGATTTCAGAGGTGTCCAAGAGAGTCAGGCGCAGTCTTACGATTGGCCTGATCTAAAGCGTCACAGTTTGAGCATCGAGCCTACCGTGGTGCAAAGGTTACAAGCACAACACCTAACTGGCAAACCACTGACTGCTGCAGACGCCTTAGACGCCATGCAAACCACCTACCGAGATTTTGTTCGGGTCGACTCTCGCCGCTTTGCAGAGTTGTTTGAAAATCTTCTAGACCACGCAGATCCGCTTCTCTTTCATTGCACGGCTGGCAAAGACCGAACGGGTCTGGCAGCCGCTTTGGTGTTGTATGCATTGGATGTGTCAGAGTCTGACATTTGGCATGACTACCTGCTCACCAACCAACTCTACAAGCGCAACAGCACTGGTGTGACAGACCTTGCACCCGATGTCTTGAAAATTGTGTGGGAAGTTCAAGAGAGCTTCTTGCAAGCCTCTCTGGAACAAATTCAAACCAGCCATGGCAATGTTCAAAACTATTTAAGCAATGAATTGGGCATCACGCCAGCTGCAAAACTTCGTTTGCAATCGCTGTATTTAGATTAAAAAATAATTGGGGCCAATTATTTCAGCGGATTGACACAAACGTCCGAGCCCTTTTTCTTGAAACAAGAACAAGTCAGAGCATAGGACTTCATGGTGCCTTTGACCACTGGCATGCTGGCGTTTCGGGTCGCTTGGCTTGAAATGGCAAATTTCGGCACAAACACCTTTGACAGAGATTGTCCATCTTTCAGTTCAACATTGGCTGCGCCACATTGAATAGGTCCATTCAGTCCATTGCTGACTTCAAAAATAAGGGTCTGATCTTCTCCCTTGGCCCAACCCGCATTGATCTTCACTTTTTGTAGCTCAGCTTTAGACAAAGCAACATCAATGAACTCCTCATTTGTAAAAGGATTCCATGCACTTGCGTTGGTAGAAATAAAAAGAGCAAAAAAAATGGACATGCATCGCATGTCCAAATTTTAAGT